>WTKI01000314.1:2087-5876 GCA_011524425.1 Altererythrobacter sp.
CTTGCCCGCAGATTGATGCAGCGATGATGGCTGCGCTTGCACGGCTGGATATGCGTATCGCGCGAAGTGGTACGCCGCTGATTGTTTTGACGAGCATGGGCGCGCTCAACGATGTGTTTGCTTGCTTTGAACAAAGCGCGCCGCAGATCCTTGTTGATAGCGGCAAGGCTGAGCTGGCCATTGCCCTGGGCCGTATCCTGGGTGTTGTTTCAGGGCGACGCGTTCGCGAACTCTCCGAAGCTGAGCAGATGACCTTGATGCGCCTTACTGAACAGGTGGAAGCGATTGCGCGCAAGATTGACGGGTTTGCGGATGGGGGCTTGGACGAGCCTTTGGTGCGCGAGCCTGGTTCGCAGAGGGTTGAGGTAGCCAATGCGAGAGCGGCCTTGCCTGACCCTGTGCGGGTTCGCACGATCATTCGCCACCGTCAGGTGAGGGCTCGGTTCTTTGACGGCGAACTCTTTGCCGATCCGGCTTGGGATATGCTGCTTGATTTGACCGCTGCGCATAGTGAAGGGCAGCAGGTCTGCGTAAGCTCGCTATGTATAGCCGCAGGCGTTCCTGCGACGACCGCTTTGCGTTGGATCGGCCAAATGGTCGAACAGGGTATCTTCACGCGGGTTGAAGACCGCAATGACAAGCGCCGCGCATTCATCGCTTTGAGTGATGCGTCGCTGGACGGCATGGCGCGTTATTTTGCAGCCATTGAAGAACCATTGGCGCTTGCTGCATGACCGGTCGCAGAGGAGTCTGACGAACAGGCAGTGCTGCGTGCCACCCCCTTCAGACAGGTTTGACCTTCAGCTGTCTGATGCGCGCAGAACCACTGTGAGGCCCTGAAACGTTTGTGAGAGCATGTCCCCAATTTGTCTCTCCGAACCTTTCAGGGCCATCTTGTCGGCCTCCGGTCCAGAAATTCGCACAGCATCGGCCCGGGCGCGGATCAGTATTTTTTCAGGTGCTGATCCAAAAATGATCAGAGTGTCTGCTTCGCCCAGCCAGCGGGCTTGCCGCAGAGTGAGGTCATCAGGATCATCGCTCACAAGGGCAATTTCGCGCGTCTCAGCTGGTTTGTCGTCCGCACCATCAATCCAGCCGCTCACCCTCTCCGCAGACCCGTCTACGAAAGGATCCAGTGCTCCTCCTTCGCGCAAGGCCTCATCCAAAGCGCGCCTGCGGTCAAGACCTTCAGGAAAACGCTCGCGTAGCTTTGAACGCGCAGCAAACAGCGCATCTGCCAATTTGCCTAGAGATTGCGGAAGCAGTTTCTCCAGCCGCAAGCGCACGTGTTTAGCAAGCCCGGCGGACGCTCCGCCGGTACCAACGGCAATGATAACCGGATCGCGGTCCAACAGGCTGGGAGTTGTGAAATCACACAGATCGGGACGATCCACGACATTCACGATCATGCCTGCACAGCGCAGATTGATCGCAGCAACTTCGCAAGCCTTCGCGTCCTCGTAAGCCACAAAAGCGATGCGAACGCCTTCATCAATCGCACGCGCCTGATCGGCGATGGCAATGCCGCCAGCGCGCTCGATCAATTGCCGCTTGGCTGTGGCAGCCTCTCCCTCACCAAGCAACAGAACTGGCTGGCCCTTGAAACGATGGAACAGAGGGAGGCTATGCATCGCTCGCTTGGCCTAGTCTGAAAGGAAGTCCGGGACGCGTTCAGCGTCCATGATCGCGGCTGCTGCAATACGGTCAGCGACGATAGCGTAGTCCGATCCGCTCACCATGACTTCGGCAACAAAGCCGCGCGAATTGTAGCTCGACGCCATGGTTGCACCATAAGCGCCGGCGGTGCGGAAGACAGCCAGCTCACCGGCTTGCAGCGCGTCGCATTCCCGGTCGCGCGCAAATGTATCGCCAGTCTCGCAAATCGGCCCGACGATATTGGCTGTCATACGCTCACCGGTGGGCGCAACTGCATCAAAGTCATGCCACGCACCATAGAGCGCAGGGCGAGCCAGATCATTCATAGCCGCATCAACGATCACAAATGGCGGGCCATTGCCACCACGCTTTACGCGGACAACACGCGTTAAAAGCACGCCTGCATTGCCGGCGATCACTCGGCCGGGCTCGAATGTCAGATGTACATCCCAGCCGCTAGTTGCACGCGCTACCATCACGCCATATTCGGCCGGTGAAGGTGGCGTCTCGCCATCTTTATAAGGCACGCCCAGACCACCGCCCAAATCGACATGGGTGATTGTGTGTCCGCGGTCTCGCAAATCGCCAACCAGCTTGCCAACTTTGGCAAAGGCTGTTTCAAGCGGCTCAAGATCGAGCAATTGGCTGCCGATGTGGACAGCGACGCCGCGCAAATTCAACCCTTCAAGGCTGCCCAGTTCATCAAACACTTCGCGCGCATGGACCAGCGGAATGCCAAACTTGTTCTCAGCCTTGCCGGTAGAGATTTTCTCGTGCGTTTTGGCATCGACATCCGGGTTGATACGCAGGCAAGCAGGCGCTTCAAGCCCCATCGCTGCGGCCAGCTCAGCGAGCTCACGTCCTTCTTCGCGCGATTCAATGTTGAATTGACCGATCTGCTTGTCGAGCCCCAACTGCAATTCTGCGCGAGTTTTTCCGACACCGGAAAAAACAATCTTTTCCGGCGGTACACCGGCAGCCAAGGCCCGCATCAGTTCGCCGCCGGAGACTACATCCGCGCCGCAGCCTTCGCGGCTGAGCACGCGTAGAACGGCCAGATTGGGATTGGCCTTGACGGCAAAGGCGATCAACGGCTCGCGCCCGCTGGCCTCAGCCACACCCTGCAAACCTTCGCGAAATACGCGGGCATGGCGTTCAAGGGTTGCGCGCGAATAGATGTAAACCGGTGTCCCCACTTCATCGGCAATTCGTCGCATGGGGACATCTTCAGCGAACAGCTCGCCATCCTTAAGTTCGAAATGGTCCAAGTCTTCCAGTCCTTAGAAAATCATTCGGGCGGCAAGTCGAAGGGATCGTCTTCGCGCTCTTCAGAGCGGCGCCTCAATTCAACACTACGCTCAGGTGCGGCAAGCGTTTCCGGTTCAAGCAAATCAGCTGATTGTGGCTGCGATTCCTCGCCATAGGCCTTGGGCGGCAGCGAGCTACCCGCCAGAGGCTCGAGGTCTTCGCGCTGGCCGCAAGCAGCGATGGTGAGCGACAAAGCGCATCCGAGAGTTGCAGTAGTAAGTTTGCGCATCAAGCTACTCCCCTTCAGCAAGTCGGGCTTTCGCCGCTGTAACTTGTTTCCGCACTTGATCAGGGGATGTGCCACCATAGGAATTGCGCGAAGCAACGGACGCTTCCACTGACAGAGCTTTGAAGACCCGATCATCAATGCGCTCGTCAATCTCCTGCAGTACTTCAAGCGAGAGCTGATCAAGCGCAACTCCGTCAGATTCTGCCCTTTTAACCACTGCGCCTGTTATGTGGTGTGCATCGCGGAACGGGATGTCGGCTTCTCTTACCAGCCAGTCAGCGAGATCAGTGGCTGTAGCAAAGCCCAGCTCAGCTGCTTGCCGCATGCGGTCGGTGTCAAAGCTGCTGTCTGCAACCATGCCGGTCATCGCAGCAACGGAAAGCCCCATCAGACTGGCGGCTTCAAATACTGGTGGTTTGTCATCCTGCATATCTTTCGAATAGGCAAGCGGCAGGCCTTTCATGGTGATCATCAAGGCAGTTGTGCAGCCAATCACCCGCCCTGCATGGCCGCGGACCAGTTCAGCGGCATCCGGGTTCTTCTTCTGCGGCATGATCGAACTGCCGGTCGATAGCGCTGTCTCTTATACACATCTG
>WTKI01000112.1:0-4696 GCA_011524425.1 Altererythrobacter sp.
AATAGTTTCACTCGCGTCATAGCGTAGATTTGCTCCAGCGCATCACGGTCGCCATCAGCCAAACGCGCCATGGCGGACTTCAGCTCTTCACGTGCTTGATTGGAGGAAACCTCACCCATACGCAAAGAATTGCGCAGCATTGCAGAGGTTCCCCGCTTTTGTAGAAAGAAGCGCGCTATTCATAGACGCAGCCATCCAAGCCATCACGGGTGACAACCTTCATACGGCTCTCAATCGTGCGGCCATGGCCTGCAAGCCAGCCTGAAGGGTTTTTCACTTCGCGTTTCTTGGGCAGAGGCAGGGCAGCCGCCATGCGTGCGGCCTCGTTAGGGGTAAGCCGCGCAGCGGAGTGGCTATAATAGCGCTGCGCCCCGGCCTCTGCGCCATAGGTTGCAATGCCGGTCTCCGCGACGTTCAAATAGACTTCCATGATCCGGCGTTTGCCCCAGATTTTCTCAATCAGATACGCAAAATAGGCCTCGAAGCCTTTGCGAACATAGCCGCCGCCTTGCCACAGAAAGACATTCTTGGCTGTCTGCTGCGTAATGGTGGAACCACCGCGCAGGCGTTTGCCTTGGGCATTGTTGATCGCCGCGGCAGCGATAGCTTCCGCATCAAACCCGCCATGGCTGCAGAACTTTGAGTCCTCTGCTGCAATCACTGCACGCACCATGTCCCGATCGATGTTGGAAAGTGGCTCCCAATCCTTGGTGAGGCCATGCTCGTAGATCTCGCCGTCCATGACCATCGTTGCGGTGATGGGGACAGGCACCCATTTGAACAGCAGCACCAGCGCAAGGCTCAGCCCGATAAACCAGAGAATAGCCTTGGCGGTCCAGCGGAGGAGAGTTCGGATCATGGATGGGGATTTAGCTCTGGCGGCAGAATCCTGCAATTGACTGATTGGGGCGCATCGCACATTTGCTCCCGCATGATCATAGTAGTCGAAGGCATCAGCGCAGCGGGCAAGACGACGTTTACGCGTCGTGTAGCGGCGGACCTTTGCATCCCCGAGTTTGAGACAGACGGCTCACCTCCACCCCCTGATGCCCCGGTGGACGAGCATGCGCAATTCTGGGTCGAGCACAATGCGCGGCGGTTTCAGGCTGCCCTTGAGATGGAAGCGCGGCGCGGCGTTGCGCTCTGCGACACGGATCCGCTGAAATCGCATTTTGACTGGTGCCGGGCGCGAGCGGGCTTCACGTCGATGGACTTGTTTGATCATTCAGTCCCGTTGCTGCGCAAAGCGATCAATGACGGCCGATTGGGGTTTGCCGATCGCTACCTTGTGAAGCGCATCGCGCCGGAAGTCGCGCGGGCTCAGAAAGAAGGTGATGCAACCCGAACCCGCAGAAACTTTGAGATGCATCTGGCCTTGCAGCCGCATCTGATTGACTGGTTCACAGCCCTGTCAAAGGCGCTTCCAGGGCAGGTCGTGTTTGGGTGGCCTGAACCCGAAGAACTGGCCCAGGCACTGGATGCAGAAACGCCGGAGGCGAGCCCCCGGCGTTTCGATGTCTCAGTTCTTGATGCGCTGCTCGCGGAACTGCCTGATTGATCAAGCAGCGCTCATGCCGCTCAAGGTATCAGCCCTCATACTGCGAGAGCTCATCCCAGGTCAGAAACCTGTCGCATCATGCGCGAATAAAGCCAGCGAGCAAGACCGTTGAAACCTAGTTTGGCCGCGATAGCAGCAGGCAATATCTTGCTGAGATAGAGCCGCGCCAGTCGCTTGGGATTGCTCTGCAATTTGTCCGCTATTGCAGGCGCTCTCTCATAATAGTCGGCGATTTGTTCAGCCCCACCAGACTGCTGCTCCAGCCAGCCATCGCGGAAGCTTCGCAATTGCTCGAGCTCCCAGCAATCATCAGGCAGTCCAAGCATGCCGACTGCCGCTGTGGTGAGGAAGCAGCCGGTAAACTTTGACGGGTCGCATTGGCTGAGGCGTGCGCTTTGCCGGATACTGGCCGCCTCGGCCGACGCGTATTCAAAAGCTTCTGCAAAAGGGCTGTGAGGAAAGCCGTAATACTCATCTGCAGGCTTCTCCAGGTCGCTGCCTTCATACCAGATCTGCAACCACACAATGTTCACGCGGTAGCCCGGCTTTGGAACCATAATAGCAGGGGCGATGAACCGCGGGTTCTCCTTGATCTTGAGCCGCGTGTGGCCTTTGTTGAGATTGACCCAACGGTAGTGTCCATTGACCAGTCTCGAGGCAGATGGATGCCGGAACTCCATGATCGGATTTTCTGCACCGGGGTTTCGGTACAATAGAAAATAGGAGCCGACGCCGTCCGGCTTTTTCGACCATCTGGGATCGATATGGAGAGACTGGCGAACCCTGTCTTTGTAAAGGTCGGTGTGAAGAGTGCCTCCGTCGGTCAATTTCCGTCTCGCGAGGCAAGGGCCAGGTCCGTTACTGCTGGATGTGGTTTGAGCGAGTATTGCAGGAGCGCTGAAACCGGTGGCGATAAGTCCGGCAAGGAAACGGCGGCGACTATTCGCGAAAATCTTCGTCATGGGACCTCATATGCGCAGCTAGTCCGTGCGATCCCGATCTTATCAAGTGCTTGATGATTTGGAACTGCAATGTTTTGCGTTGCCGGCCAGCTTGCTACCAAGCCACATACTCTGTCCGTTCAACAATAAGAAAGGGCCGGAAACCGAAGCCTCCGACCCTTCTGATGTCTCGGATTAGCGACTGATCAAGCTGCCCTTAAGCGGCGCCCGGCAGCAGCCTTTCGCCAGCGATACGTTGCATCGCCTTCTGGAGTTTTTCGAACGCGCGCACTTCGATCTGGCGAATACGCTCGCGGCTGACTTCGTAAACCTGCGACAGCTCTTCCAGCGTCTGCGGTTTTTCCGTCAAGCGGCGCTCTGTCAGAATGTGCTTCTCGCGGTCGTTCAACGTTTCCATCGCTTCGACGAGCATGTCATGGCGTACATCAGCCTCTTCAGCGTCAGCGACCGTTTCATCCTGCAAAGGACGATCATCGGTCAGCCAGTCCTGCCATTCGCCCGCACCTTCTTCGCCATTGCGCATCGGCACGTTTAAGGAACCATCACCGCCCATCATCATCCGGCGGTTCATGTTGACGACTTCCTGCTCCGGAACGCCCAGTTCCGTTGCAATCTTCGTCACATCTTCCGGCGAGAGATCGGTATCTTCATACGCTTCGAGCTGCTTTTTCATCCGGCGAAGGTTGAAGAACAGCTTCTTCTGAGCCGCGGTCGTACCCATTTTAACGAGCGACCAGCTGCGTAGGATAAATTCCTGCATCGAAGCCTTGATCCACCACATCGCATAGGTCGCCAAGCGAAATCCGCGATCGGGCTCAAACTTCTTTACGCCTTGCATCAAGCCCACATTCCCTTCGGAAATGAGGTCAGACACAGGCAGACCATAGCCGCGATAGCCCATGGCAATCTTTGCCACCAAGCGCAGGTGGCTTGTGACCAGCTGCGTCGCTGCTTCGGGGTCTTCATGTTCCTGATAGCGCTTAGCGAGCATATATTCCTGCTCAGCTGTCAGCACCGGATATTTTTTGATCTCAGCCAGATAGCGATTGAGGCTCTGCTCACCGCCCAGGGCTGGGACCGCCAAACTTTTGTTTTTACTCACTTATCCCTAACCTTTCTTGCGTCGACCTGTGATTGTGGACCCCTGATGGGCATCCGTCGTTTCAGGCCACATGGTTACATATAGACAGTTCTGCGGATTTTTGCAGGACTTTCATCGATTAAAACGCATGGTTTCGTCGATCAGTTCCCGCATATCCGCCGGTAATTCGGATGAAAATTCGATCCATTCCTGCGAAATCGGATGGTCAAAACCCAATTTGGCCGCATGCAGCGCTTGCCGTGTAAAACCCCTTTCTTTCAGAATCTTACGTAATGGAGCAGGCGTTCTGCCGTAGAGAGGATCTCCTAATAACGCATGACCGATTGATGCGCAGTGAACACGGACTTGATGGGTGCGTCCTGTTTCCAGACGGCATTCGATCAAAGCGCAGTTTTCAAGGCGATTGACAGTATTGTAATGAGTTACAGCGTGTTTTCCGCGCGATGCATTCCCATCAAGCACAGCCATTTTCTTGCGATTGGCGTCTGAACGTCCGATTCGCGTCGCAATTGTGCCCGTGGGCGGGGTGGGGTGCCCTCCGCATATTGCAAGATAGCGCCGCTCTATCGAGTGATCCTTGAACTGTTTGGCAAGGCCCTCATGCGCTTTATCCGTCTTAGCGACTACGATCAGGCCGGAGGTGTCCTTGTCGATCCGGTGGACGATGCCCGGCCTTGCGACCCCGCCAATACCAGAAAGCTGACCCTTGCAGTGATGCAGCAATGCATTGACCAGAGTTCCATCAGGATTGCCCGCAGCAGGGTGGACGACCATGCCTGCCGCCTTGTCGATAACGATCAAATGTTCGTCTTCGAACGCGATGGCTAGCGCAATGTCCTGTGGTATTGCTTCCGCTTCAATCGCCGGCGGCACATTGATACTGAATGCTGTGCCGGGCTGAACCTTGGTCTTCGCGCTTGTTTGAGCCATGCCTTCCACGGTGACATGACCGTCAGCGATCAGTGCCTGGATGCGCGCGCGCGACAGATCCGTCGCTTCCGCAAGGGCTTTGTCCAGACGGTCAGCGCTCGAAAGTATACCGGTGATGACTTCGGCGTCAGTCATGCTAGGGCC
>WTKI01000112.1:4706-5835 GCA_011524425.1 Altererythrobacter sp.
TTAAAGTAGCAAGCCATGTGATTGAGCAAATGTTCGCCCATTCTCGCGATGCTGATCCGCAAGAATGTTGCGGTATCCTGCTGGGCGATGGCAAGCGGATTGAACGCGCGGTCCTTGCTCAAAACGTGCACCCGTCCCCTCAAACCCATTTTGAAATCGATCCTCAAATGTTGATTGATGCCCATCGCGGCGCGCGCGAAGGCGGCTTGAAAGTGGTCGGCTATTACCATTCGCATCCTGTAGGAAAGGCCGAGCCTTCAAAAACCGATGCTGCCATGGCGTCTGGCGATGGCCGTATATGGGCAATTGTTGCTGAGGAAACCGTGCGCTTTTGGCAGGATCAGCCGGATGGCTTTGCTGCGGTTTCCTACGAGGTGTTGGAACGCTAGACGGCTTGCTATGCGCCGCGCTTGGATAAGCTTTCGTGAACCAATCTGCTGCAATGGGTGGCGGCAAGCGTTTTTTGCACTTAGAACACTGTGCCATGTGTCCCAATTCGTGTTCAGTGCCAGGGGTGAGGGAAAAGTAAGAAACTATGTCGACTTCTTCGCAAATCGAGCTGGCTAGCCTGTTGTGCTCACGGCTCTGCCATGACTTGTTGTCACCGGTTGGAGCTTTGTCCAACGGGCTGGAATTGCTGGCCGATGAAACTGATCCCGAAATGCGGGATCGATGCGTCGAATTGCTGGAACAGAGTGCAAGAACCAGCGCTGACAAGCTTAAGTTCTTCCGGTTGGCATTCGGTGCGGCAGGCGGCTTTGGCGATGCAGTGCCAGTTGAAGAAGCTCAGGAAGTGGTCAACGCTCTGGCCAGCGACGGCAAACCGATAGACCTGAACTGGGCGCTGGAAGGCACGAGCCTGCCCAAGCCTGCGGTTAAAGTGATGCTCAACCTTGCGCACATCGCGCTTGATGCGCTCATCCGCGGCGGCCGTTTGGACATTGGGGCGGAAGTGCGGGAAGGCAAAGTAGAGATTGTAGTGCGGGCCAGCGGCGACCGGATCGCGTTTGACGAAGTCATTGGCAGAGCTTTGCAAGGCGAGCTCGCGGCTGGCGAGATTTCCTCTCGCACAGCAGCAGCGCATATGATTGCGCTTGTCGCTGAATCCGCTGGCGGCGGGTTGCAATAT
>WTKI01000098.1 GCA_011524425.1 Altererythrobacter sp.
GCCCACATCGGCAGGATTGACGAAATCGGTCATGCCGAATTTCTCGCCCCAGACGGCTCGGTCGGGATTGATGTCTACGCCCACGATTTGCGCCGCGCCGACCATTTTAGCGCCCTGGATCACGTTAAGGCCGATGCCACCAAGGCCGAAAACCACTACAGTCGAACCTGCCTCTACATCGGCTGTGTTGATAACCGCTCCAACGCCCGTTGTGACCCCGCAGCCAACATAGCAGCTTGTATCAAAGGGAGCATCTTCACGAATTTTCGCGCAGGCAATTTCCGGCAGAACTGTAAAGTTCGAGAAGGTTGAGCAGCCCATATAATGGTAGATTGTCTGCCCCTTATAGCTGAAGCGCGACGTTCCATCGGGCATCACGCCTTTGCCTTGCGTGTCGCGGATCGCCGTGCACAGATTGGTTTTGCGGCTAAGGCAGCTTTTACATTGGCGGCACTCAGGAATATAGGCAGGTATGACATGGTCGCCCGGCTTCACACTGGTGACGCCAGCCCCCACTTCGCGCACAATGCCGGCTCCTTCATGCCCTAGAATGCTCGGGAAAATGCCTTCGCTGTCAAAACCGTCCAAAGTGTAGGCATCTGTATGGCAAATCCCGGTCGCCATGATTTCGACCAGCACTTCGCCGTCTTTCGGACCTTCCAAATCCAGTTCGACGATCTCCAGGGGTTGCTTGGCTTCAAACGCAACGGCTGCTCTGGTCTTCATGGGTCCATTCCTCCCTCTCACATCCGTGGACAGGGTAGCGTCAGTTAAACCAACTGACAAAGCGTAGGCCCAAAATTCAATTAAACCGCTATTCTACTTGAGGATTTCCTCCAAAGGGACATGCTCGTAGCCTAGCTCCGTCGCCACCGCTTCATAGACCACATGCCCATCATGGACATTGAGCCCTTCAGCCAGGTGCGGATCAGCCTTTAAAGCCGGTTGCCAGCCAGCGTTAGCGATCCTCATCGCGTGGGGAAGAGTCACATTGTTGAGCGCATAGGTGCTGGTGCGTGCGACTGCACCCGGCATGTTAGCAACACAATAATGGACAATATCATCAATCACATAGGTCGGCTCTGCATGCGTTGTGGGTTTCGAGGTTTCAAAGCACCCGCCCTGGTCGATTGCAACGTCGACCAGCACAGCACCGGGCTGCATATCCTTTAGCATTGCCTTGCTCACGAGCTTTGGCGCGGCTGCACCAGGTATTAATACAGCCCCAATGACAAGGTCCGCTTCACATACCGAATCATAGAGGTTCGCGACATTGGAAAAGCGCGTCTTGGCTCTGCTTTCAAAGTGTATGCCGACCCGCTCTAACACCTCGGGATCACGGTCCAGAATAGTGACATCAGCACCCAGCCCGGCTGCCATTTGCGCAGCATTAAAGCCAACTACGCCCCCGCCAATGACAGCGACTTTGGCTGGCATGACGCCGGGAACACCGCCGATCAGAACGCCGCGCCCGCCATGCGCCTTTTCAAGCGCCGTAGCGCCCGCCTGAATGCTCATCCGCCCTGCAACCTGGCTCATAGGTTTGAGCAGCGGCAAAGTACCTCCCGGCCCTGTTACAGTTTCATAGGCGATGGCGGTGACGCCGGATTTGACTAGATCCGCTGTTTGTTCCGGGTCCGGAGCCAAATGCAAATAGGTGTAGAGTATCTGACCTTTGCGCAGCTTGCCGCGCTCTTCAGCCTGCGGTTCCTTAACCTTCACCACCATTTCGCAATCAGCGAAAATGGGATCGGGCCCATCGACAATCTTTGCGCCAGCAGCGGTGTATTGCGCGTCGTTCGCGCCGATCCCCATGCCCGCATTCGTCTCGATCCAGACTTCATGGCCGTTAGTCACAAGCTCTCGCGCGCTTTCTGGCGTCAAGCCAACGCGGTATTCATGGTTCTTGATCTCTTTAGGGCATCCCACACGCATGTTCGTTCACCTCTCCAAACTGCCTTTCCTATAGCAGGAGCTGGCAGCGATTACTTCATCACAACAGTGCGACTGCCATTTAGCGCGACCCTGTGTTCACAATGCCATTTGACTGCACGAGAAAGGACAGATGCTTCGACCTCGCGGCCTATCTCCACCATAGACGAAGCTGAAGTGGAATGATCCACCCGGCGCACATCCTGCTCGATAATCGGTCCTTCATCCAGATCCGCTGTCACATAGTGAGCTGTCGCGCCGATCAATTTCACGCCGCGCTGGTGAGCTTGATGGTACGGCCGTGCCCCTTTGAAACTGGGCAGGAAAGAGTGGTGAATATTGATGCACCGCCCGAACAAGGATGCGCTGAAATCATCGGACAAGATCTGCATATACCGAGCGAGCACAAGCAGTTCGGTTCCAGTGCTTTCAATGACTTGCTTGAATGCTGCTTCCTGTTCTGCCTTGGTTTCCTTCGTTATTGGAAGATGATGAAAGGGAACATTGAAGTGATCCCCGATATATCTCAGATCGTCGTGGTTTGAGACGATCCCGACGATCTCAACCGGCAAGCTGCCAATGCGCCATTTGTGCAGCAAATCCCACAAGCAATGATCGAACTTCGAAACCGCGACTAGCACCTGTGTCTTGTGCTCGAGGTCATGTAACACCCAATCCTGCCCGAACTGCTCTGTCTGAGGCAGTATGACCTGCTCAAGCTCATCCTTGCTCAATCGGTCATTCGCCAGATGCAAGCGGACAAAGAATGTGCCAGTGTCATCATCGCCAAAAACATTGGCATCACGGATATCGCATCCGTTTTCAGCAAGAATCGGAGCGATCCCGGCCACGATGCCAGGGCGGTCTGGCGACCTTAGCTGAAGCACAAACTGTTTGCCGCTCATTCCATGACTCCAAG
This sequence comes from Altererythrobacter sp., assembly GCA_011524425.1. Lineage (GTDB taxonomy): Bacteria > Pseudomonadota > Alphaproteobacteria > Sphingomonadales > Sphingomonadaceae > Erythrobacter. The sequence continues at coordinate 2,852 of WTKI01000098.1, forward strand.
GCAACGCGTTTCGCCACGCCCCTACACGGTGTGCCACGATATGAAAGGCAAAAGGTGGAAAGCAAGCGCAACGACCAGCAAACGACCGCTAGGCTTCGTTGAGCGTCCAATCGTATTCGTAGGAGCCAATAGCGGCAGCGTCGGCTAAGAATTCTGCAGTCTTGCCTGTGGCATATTCGCGGGCATGCTCCAGCACATCCGAGGCATCGCCCCAATCGCCTTGGTACCAATCGAAGATGCTCGAAGCGACAATCTCCCCGTCTCGATAATCAAAACCGCGCGGGTGATTGATGAAGGTAGCTGCGGCCGCCTCTAACATTTCTTCAAGGTTTTCAGAGGTGTATGCACGAGGCGCGAGGTTTGGACAGCCGATCGATGCACAATTCACTGCATAGTGGATGCGCACATCCTGCCAGCCGGGCCGCAAGATATCATGCTCGATGTTGTCCAGTGACAGCGGACGACCAGACACAGTGACTACCTCGTCTTTCCACGGGCCAAGACCGAGCAGCCCGATATCGCGAATAGAATCGACAGGGTAGTTCTGGAGGATCACGTCAATGGTCGCGGCATTGTAGAGATTGACCCAAAACGCATATTGCTCATCACGTCCAAGAGTTTCTACAGATACCGCTTGCATAGCTGTCAGATAGGCGCTGAGTTGATCCCTCGCCTCAGTTTGAAGGCGCTCGTATTCGAACAGATTTAAGCCGTCATCGCCGACCAGCACATATTCGCTGACGAGCTGATCCCAGAGCCCATGATCGACTATATTTAAGGAATCGGATTGAGACCCGAACTGGATTGGGTCCTCTCCACAGGCCGCCAGCAAAATAGTTGCGGGGATTGCTCCCAGAATTGTCCGCCGCTGGAAGCTTGGGCCTTGTCCTTGGTTAGATGCTATGGGGGATCTTGCACGCATGGGTAACTCCGTTTTCTTTCCATAAGTCTTTCGCATCAAATGCGGAAAAGTTACCCGGATGAGCTTCGGAGCGTTTTGTGTTCACGCATTCCGAAGTCGCCAAATGCTTCGCGCGCGATGACATACAGGATCTTCGCTCCAGCCGCAGTTGCTCCTTTCAAGCTACCGGATATCTTCGAAACGCCAATCCGTCTGCGATAGCGTACGGGTACATCACACGTTCTTAGTCCCAGCTTTGCCGCACGAACCTGCATCTCGATTGTCCAGCCGAAATCGCGCTCCGACATGTCCAGTCGCTCTAACGCATCCCGGCGGATCGCTCGAAACGGGCCGAGATCGGTGTAACGAGCCCCCCATATAAGCCGCGTCAGCATAGGGGCGAGCCAATTGCCAAATCGCTGGGGGAGAGTCATCGCGCCAGGCTCTATTTTGCCTAGAACGCGCGACCCGATCACCATATCAGCGTCCCCGTCGACAATCGGTTTAACAATCGCAACAGCGTCCGCCGGATCATCAGACAGGTCAGCATCCATAAACAGAATAATGTCTGTCTCAGGGCGTATCTGAGACAACGCTGCGAGACAGGCTGCTCCATACCCGCGCTGTGGTTCATATACGACTTTGGCGCCCTCTTCCTTCGCCAAGGCTGCGGTTGCATCGGTTGAACCATTGTCGCCGACGACGACTTCTATAACCCCTTCTAAGTGGCTCTCGCGAATGCCTTTGATCGTTGCACCGATCGACTTCTCTTCGTTAAGCGCCGGAATTATTACAGAAATCGCCGGATCAGCGAGAGGCGACATATTTGCGGCGCTCTTACTGTCTAAAGCGAGGCGTTGCCGATGCCGGATGAAATCAAACGCAAGCGCAGCTGTCAGGCCCAGCCACTGTGCAGTCTGCGCGAGAGGATGCACTTCAAAAGCTTCAAGCGAATGCTCTTCAAGATGGATGCCGGTCAGATAGGAAAGTGGAAGCAACGCAGCCGCAGCAAAGGGCCAGATCGCTTTAGTCCCGACAGCAAACGGCAGCAGCCAGATCAAGTACCACGCATTGACAGCAGGCGCGAAGAGCAGGATCGCACCGAACACCCCTGCCAAGGGGACAGAGTCAAAATCTTTCGCTGAAGCGTGCAGCCAAAGGACTATCAAACCAGCAGCCAGCAAAGCCGCTAAGCGCGAGAAGTCCGGTCCGAACAAAACAAGAAGCGCTTCATAAGCAAAGGGGTTGAAATACCACGCTGTGGCAAATGTCTCGGTGGTTTCAAAACCTACGCCAAGACCTTGAATTGCAAAGACCCCATAAAGACCAATCACTGTGATGAGCGCTGCGCATAAAGCACGAGGCAGTAGCCTTATGAGCATCGGCCATGCGGCCAAAGCTACTAGCTTGGTGCAAGCCGCCACACCGAACAAAACCCCTGCCCATACAGGATAGCGTCTGCCCGCCAATATCCCCGCAAACAGAGCCAAGACCAGAAAGATATCAGGGTGAATGTGAAGCGTCGTTTCAGCAACCACTACAGGGTTCCATGCAAACAGGGCAACACGCGACGCCTCAAACCTACGCAGCATGAGCGCAGTCAAAGCTAACGTCGCACCGCCGAACAGCAACCTCAAAGTGAATTCGTCAGTGCCGCCAATAAGAACAGCCAATCCGAACACGAATTGCAGTGCAGGGCCGTATATCGTCGAGAGTTCGGGATAATTCACCCAGAACAGCACATCCTGCATCTCTTCAGGAATGGACGGATCGTCGAAAAACAGTGCGGGAGGCACTCCATAAGGAGTGCCAGTTTCCAGCAATCTCCAACCATCCCATATGAAGCGATAGAAATCGTCTTCAAAGGGTGTCTGCCCAAACAGCGCGATAGCTTGGCCAATCGCCGCGACCAGCATTAACATGCGCGGGCTGACCGCACAGTCTTTCCAAAGCAAGACGGCTGTCACAGCTCCGCCTGCGACCAGTACAGCGACATACACCAGCACAGGCGGCGCAGCTTGGTTGGAAAGCCAGACCAGCGCAGCAATTGCGCATAGAAACGCAAGCGCACCCCAGAAC
>WTKI01000367.1:0-4306 GCA_011524425.1 Altererythrobacter sp.
CCCAAGATTGTGGCGAGCACGATCGAAGCGATTATGCTTGCCAATGCAACGCTGACTTGGCTTCCTTCCAGCCATGGTTGCCGACCAAAGCTAGACCAAGTTGAGAGTAGCAGCAGGTTGAATGCCAAGATCGAAAGTAAGGCGCCACAAAAGCCTATAATAAGCTTTGCTCTTGTCTTGGATAGACGCTCGAAACTGCTCTGCCGACCCTGGTCTTGCATGAGCTTACTCCTCCCAATTGCCCGTTGATAGCACGACTCAAAATATCAACATCAAATACAATATAAATTGTCAGACTGTCCGGTCAATTAATTACTAACGGCGACATCCACCGCTGTCAAAGCGTGAGTCACCGATCGTCCACGGTCACTCCTCAGCGACCAAAAGTGTAACTTTTCCTTTCGCAAAATTGGCAAGATCCGCACCGGCGACCTTGTTTTCGTTTGAAGACATTGCTGTCTCAAACGCGGCCTGATCCGGGAAGATCATTTCTGCGATCAGATACACATCGGCTGAACCCATGATTTTCTTGTTAGAACGAGTTACCCGCAATTCGGCCAAGCCGGGAATTGCCTTCGCCAAGGGTGTATGGATCTTGTCATAATGAGCGTCGAACGACGACCTGTCATCGGGTTCATCATAGATCGCCACAAGCTTTACCGACATCCTTAAATCCTCAATTCTTGGGTCTTGTGTCTGTCACTCGTGCGGCTTTGCCTTCAAACCGCGTCAGTGAACCAGGATCTGCAATGTCCACCTCGGTCGAAATGCCGATATTGGTCTTGATCGCCGATGCCAAAGAAGCTGCGAGTTTCGATTTGTCGGAGACATCCATATTATGACGACCCTCGATACTAAGCTTGACCAAATCCATGCGGTCAGGACGCGATACCTCGATCTCGTAATGGGGAGCCAAGCCTTCGATCCGCAGGATCTGCTCTTCGATCTGGCTCGGAAAAACATTAACTCCGCGAATAATCAGCATGTCATCCGAGCGGCCAGTAATCCGAGCCATGCGGCGCATTGGCCCAACATCGCCGGGCAGAAGCCGAGTGAGGTCACGGGTTCTATAACGTATGATAGGCATTGCCTGTTTTGTCAGCGAGGTAAAAACAAGTTCGCCCTCCTCACCGTCGGGCAAAGGCATGCCGGTTTCAGGATCGACAATCTCAGGATAGAAATGATCTTCCCAGATTGTTGGACTGCCAGGCGAAACGCTATATTCTTGGGCTACCCCCGGACCAATAACCTCTGACAAACCATAGATATCGACAGCTCTAATATCGAGCGCACTCTCTATTTCCTGACGCATCGCGTCGGTCCAAGGCTCAGCTCCGAAAATTCCGATTTTGAGAGATGTGCTACGCGGATCAATCCCCTTCTTGTTCATCGCATCGATCAGAGTGAGCATATAGCTAGGCGTGACCATTATCACTTCAGGCTCAAAATCATGGATCAACTGAATTTGCTTTTCAGTCTGTCCACCTGACATTGGGATGACCGTGCAACCCAGCGCTTCAGCCCCGTAATGCGCGCCGAGTCCACCAGTAAAAAGGCCATAGCCATAGGCGACATGAACCTTCATCCCTGGTCTGCCGCCTGCCGCATGGATGGAACGCGCCACAACCCCGGACCACGTCACGATATCGTCACGAGTGTAACCCACAACCGTAGGCTGACCGGTTGTGCCAGAGGATGCGTGAATACGCGCAAGCTCTTCCTTTGGTTTTGAAAAAAAGCCAAACGGATAATTTGCGCGCAGGTCTGACTTGGTTGTGAAAGGGAACTTTGCCAAGTCTTCCAGAGACTTTAAATCTTCAGGAATTGCACCAGCTTCCTCGCATTTTCTACGATAGGCCGAGTTACTTTTGTAAATGGCTGCTATGCTCGACTTAAGCCTGCTCAATTGGAGCGCGCGCAGGTCGTCCATGCCAAGCAACTCGTTGGCAAGTAATTCCGATTCAGATACCATCGAAATCATACAGCATTCATCGTAAGTAGTTCGTAACTCGCCACGAGCTCGTCTTCACCATTGGTTACGGCAACGGCCCACCTTACTTCACCCATGTCAGGTGTACGCGGCGACTTGGACTTAACAGTCAAGCTGACCTTTATGGATTCACCTGGTTTCACCGGCTTAATGAAGCGCAAACTTTCAAGCCCGAAATTTGCAAGGACAGGACCCGGATCCGGATCGACAAACAGCCCAGCCGCAAACGATAGAATCAGATAACCATGTGCAACGCGGCCTCCAAATATCGGACTGGCTGCTGCTGCAACTTCGTCCATATGGGCATAAAAATTGTCTCCAGTGAACTCTGCAAAGTGTTCGACGTCCTCCAGAGTGATAGTTCGCGAGCCTGTATGCAACGTATAACCGATGTCGAGTTCGGCATATCGTTTTCGGAACGGGTGTATCTCTCCAGTAAGCTGTGGGGCACCAGCCAAGAATTGACCTGTTGCTGCGCTTAACAAGCGAGGGCTACCTTGTAGCGCACTGCGCTGCATGTAGTGTTTGACCCCTCGAATACCACCCATTTCCTCCCCTCCCCCAGCTCGTCCGGGGCCGCCGTGAATGAGCGTGGGCAATGGGGAACCATGACCTGTCGATTCCGCTGCGCAATCCCTATCAACAAAAACCATCCGGCCATGGAATGCAGCGCATTGTAGAACAAATTGCTGAGCGACATTGGGATCATGGGTGAACACAGACATTACCAATGATCCCTTCCCACGATTGGCCAAGCCTATTGCATCGGATACGCCTTCATATGGCATCAAAGTTGCCACTGGACCGAACGCTTCAATATCGTGCACCAAACCGGCTTGCCAGGGTCGGTCATTTCGGAACAATAGTGGAGACTGGAACGCACCAACCTGTTCATCGCCTATTGCTTTTACCTCGTCTATTTCACCGCAGACCAAATCACATTCGGAAGCCAGACTGCGCGCTTTCTCTCTTACATCTTCACGCTGCGAACGACTTACAAGCGCTCCCATGCGTACTGTCTCGTCGGCTGGGTCGCCGGTCACAACCTTGTTCAGACGAGCCCGCAACGCTTCTTCTACTGAATCCACCATAGCCGATGGCACAAAGATGCGGCGGATCGCCGTACATTTCTGGCCAGCCTTGACAGTCATTTCCCGGAAAACCTCTTTTACAAAGAGATCAAATTCAGGATCTTGCTCTGACACATCTGGACCTAGCACCGTGCAGTTTATCGAGTCACACTCAGCTATGAATCGTACAGATTGCGACGTGATGACCGGATGGGACTGCAGGAGTCGAGCAGTGTCGGCCGAGCCCGTAAATGATACTACGTCCTGGCATGTGAGATGGTCAAACATGTCCCCTACACTACCAACAATGAGTTGTAGCGCTCCGGCTGGCAATGCCCCGCTTTCCAGCATGATCCGAACGGCATGCTCACATACCTGAGCTGTTGCTGTCGCGGGTTTTACAATAGCGGGCATGCCTGCAAGCAAAGTTGGGCCGAGTTTTTCTAGCATTCCCCAAACTGGGAAATTGAAGGCGTTGATGTGCAAGGCAGCCCCCTGAAGCGAGGTGTAGACGTGCTGCCCTATGAAACTGCCGGTTTTGCCAATGGGTTCGTGGGAACCATCTACTATCACAACTCCATCTGGGAGTTCTTTTCGCCCCTTGGATGACATGGTGAAAAGGGTCCCTGCACCGCCTTCAATGTCTATCCAGCCATCGGCCCGTGTCGCGCCGGTCTGAGCAGAAAGTTCATAGAGCTCCTCTTTGCGCTCCATCAGTCCTTTCGCCAAAACCTTAAGCATCGCCGCCCGCTGGTGAAAGGTCATGCTCTTCAAGGCCGCTCCGCCTACACTGCGTGCATGGTCGAGCATTGCAGCGAAATTCAGCCCCTCGCTGCCAGCCATAGCCACGGTGGATCCATCAATTGCGGAAACCACAGGCCGCCCTGAGCCTTCGCCTTTCACCCAGCTATCTTTGCTGAAGTTTTGCAGCATTCTGGTCATGACAATTCCTAATCAGTGTTGGTTTGGTTTATCGGCCGGTGAAGTTTGGCGTGCGTTTCTCAGCGAAGGCGGCAACGCCTTCTTGGTAATCCTCGCTCTTCCCAAGTTCGCGCATTAAATCACGCTCGAAAAGTAAGGCCTCTTCAAGATTACGCCCGAACGAAGTGCGCAAAGCCCGCTTCGTTTCCGCTAGTCCCCGAGTTGGTCCTACAGCGAACTTTCGAGCCAGCGCTGTTGCTGTTTCGTCCAACACATCATCTTCGACGCATTGCCAAATCATTCCCCAAGCTTCGGCCTGTTCTGC
>WTKI01000367.1:4406-5802 GCA_011524425.1 Altererythrobacter sp.
GGCATGGCTCTCTCCCGCTTGACGAATCCAAGCATTTAATTAAATGCCCAGTCAGATAATTATTTTCAAGAGAAAATTTTTTGGCGGAATTCGGGATTCGATTGGGTTGATGACTAACGACGATCTGGCCTTGAAAGTGGTGCAGCATTTGCAAGCTAATGAAGGAACCAACAAGGTTTGGGGAATTGAGATCGAAGCCGTTCGGGTTGGGTATGCCCGCCTGTCAATGGTGATACGCCCTGGCATGATCAATGGCTATGGGAATATCCATGGCGGCATGATTTTCGCTCTGGCGGACACGGCATTCGCATACGCCTGCAACAGCGAAAACTTGAAAACCGTCGGGCAGGCAGCATCAATTGTTTACCTTTCGCCCGCGCGCCAAGGTGAGGTGTTGATTGCTGAAGCGTCAATGACAGCGCAAGCCGGTCGAAGCGGCGTCGCTAGCGTTCAAATCAAGTCGCAATCAGACAACCGGAGCATCGCTCATTTCCAGGGACAGTCGCGGTCCATTGGTGGCTGCGTTCTGGAAGCCCCCACCAACTAGTCAATCAGCGCTTCGACAGGTCTTCAATTCCCGAAATATGGAGAATTCTTCCAACATGACACAAGCATTTGTATGCGACGCGGTCCGGACGCCGATCGGACGGTTTGGCGGCGCATTATCATCGGTGCGCACCGACGATTTAGCCGCGATCCCATTACGCGAGCTCTTACGGAGAAACCCTGCAATTGAGGCCTGCATAGACGACGTCATCTTAGGTGACGCCAACCAAGCAGGAGAGAGCAATCGAAATGTAGCCCGGATGGCTGCTCTGCTTGCAGGACTTGGCGAAAATGTGCCTGGTGCCACTCTGAATCGGCTATGCGGTTCAGGCCTAGACGCGGTTGGAATTGCCGGTCGCGCAATTAAGGCTGGCGAGGCTGATTTGATCATTGCTGGTGGTGTGGAATCGATGACGCGAGCTCCCTATGTCATGTCGAAACCGAGGACCGCGTTTGGCCGTGACAGTCAGTTTCACGACACGACGATTGGATGGCGATTCATAAATCGAAACTTCAAAAAGCAGTTCGGCGTAGACTCGATGCCAGAGACCGCTCAAAATGTTGCGGATGAATTTGGCATCTCTAGGGATGATCAAGACAAGTTTGCATTTGAAAGCCAGCGGCGCTGCGCGAAAGCGCAATCTGCCGGGCGCTTCGACAACGAAATTGTTCCAGTCCAAATTCCACAACGCAAGGGAGACCCGCTGACATTCGATAGGGACGAACATCCCCGCGAAACAACGCCTGAAACCCTTGGCAAATTGAGGCCCATTGTACGCGAAGACGGCTCTGTAACCGCCGGAAATTCTAGCGGAATCAACGATGGCGCGGCTGCCATGATCATCGCTAG
>WTKI01000413.1 GCA_011524425.1 Altererythrobacter sp.
GATCATGCAAAGCCCTGGTCGTATCTTCGACCAGCACATGGGGGTAATCAACTGGGCGATCGACAATGGCAGCGACTGCACCGTTTTCGAAGGCTTTCGCGATGAAACGATGGCCATCCATCGCTTCGCCTTTAAGCGCGACGAACACATCCCCCGGGCGCACATCCCGGCTGTCCATCTCAACGCCTGAGGCCTGGAATGCATGGCTCGCAGTTCCGCCTGTTGCCGCAGCGATGCTGGCAGCATCCCACAAGGCATGCGGCAAAGCATCGCGCGCATTGACGGGCCATGCCCGCAAAAGAGCCCGTGCGCTCATGATATTGCCTCCGATCCAGCGGTTGCTAGGCCTGCGCATTCACGCGCCACCTCGACATCGTCGAACGGCAAAACCTTCATAGTTTCTCCTGACCCGATAATCTGGCCTTGTTCGTGGCCTTTTCCAGCAATGAGCACGACATCCGCTGGCTGCGCCTGTGCAATCGCAGCTTTAATCGCTTCACGGCGATCACTCACTTCATGCGCGGCAGCATTTGCGCCTTGCATCACGGCTGCGCGAATAGCAGCGGGATCCTCTCCGCGAGGATTGTCGTCTGTAATGATGACTTTATCCGCAGCAGCCGAAGCGACTTGCCCCATTTGTGCGCGCTTTCCCTGATCGCGGTCACCGCCTGCGCCAAACACGACAATCAGCTGACCACCTTGCGCTTCATCGACATGCGGACGAAGCGCAGCAATCGCGGCCTCCAAGGCATCAGGTGTGTGGGCATAGTCAACGTAAACCGGTGCGCCGCGTGAAGTAAGACAAGCCCGTTCCAACCGCCCGCGTACCGGTTGCAAGCGCCCTAGCGCATCGAACACAGCACTCTTTTCAGCTCCGGTTGCCAATGCCAGTCCTGCAGCTGTAAGTGCATTTTCAGCCTGATAGGCACCGATTAGAGGCAGTTTGACGGTCTTTGTGTCACCGTCATGTTCAATTTCGAGCGTCTGTCCAAGCTGTGTTGGCGTACGGGCGGCGAGACGCAGAAACGCGCCCCGCTCGCCCACTGTGAGCACGCGCAGCTGCCGTTTTTGCGCATGCTCGATCGCGCGGGTCGTCCACTCGCTTTCAGACGCGCCCGCGACAATAACAGCCACACCGCCATCTTCGATCACTTCATCAAAGAGGCGCATCTTGGCTTGGAAATAGTTCTCCATACTGCCGTGGTAGTCCAAGTGGTCACGGCTGAAATTAGTAAAGGCGCCTGCTGCAACACGCAGACCTTCATTACGGTATTGCGATAGCCCGTGGCTCGAAGCCTCATAGGCCACGCAAGACACACCTTCACGCGCCAAACCACTCATATTACTCAGGAATGTTACGATATCAGGGGTAGTAAGACCGGTCGAAACGCTCTCGTCTGGCGTCGTCACACCCAGCGTTCCGATGCTCGCTGCTCGTTCTCCGCACATGCGCCAGATTTGCCGTGTCATCTCAACGCAAGACGTCTTACCATTGGTTCCTGTGACCGCCACGATTGTGTTTGGGACCGGCGTGAAGAACTGAGCGGCCAGATGCGCGAAGGCACGGCGCGGCTCTTCGTCGGCGATGTGGACAGAACCCTCGACCTGTGCCTCGGGCCTTGCAACCACAGCCACAGCGCCAGCTTCAACCGCTGATGCGATGAAGTCCTCTCCATTGAACCGCGCACCTTTGAAGGCACCGAAGACGGTTCCAGGTGCAACCTTGCGGTTGTCTATCGCAAAACCGGTAACAGCGGCCTCGCCGCCGCTGTCCAATCCTATGCCTGCCCCTTGCGCCAATGCCCCTAGCTTCATTTCTTCTGGTCCTTCTCAACCAGAGGACGAAGGTCAGAGATATCAACCTCGCGAGTTGCATCAGGCTGAATGCCCAGTAAGGGGCCGATGCGCGGGACCAGCTTCGCAACAATTGGCGCTGCATTCCAGGCAGCGGTGCGTTGATAAGAGCTTGCAACTGTGCCCTTGGGCTCGTCCAGCATGGCAATCACAACATAGCGCGGATTGTCCATGGGAAAGGCTGCGGCGAATGTCGAGATTAACGCGGAACGTCTGTAGCCGCCATTACCGGGTTTTTCCGCCGAACCGGTTTTACCGCCCACCCTGTAACCGGGCGCATCTGCATTCCGCCCTGTTCCATATAGCGTGATCATACGCAGCAATTGGCGCATGCGCGCAGAGGTCGAGGCTTTGAACACGCGGCGACCATGCGGCACTTCACTCGCTTCCAGCTTGTGCAAAGTGGCGGGCCGCCACATTCCGCCATTGACCATTGCTGCATAGGCGCTTGCCAAGTGGAGCGGCGTTACCGCGATGCCGTGGCCATAACCGACAGTCATATTGCGCAAACGCGGCCAGTCATCGCCCGGCCAGATCGGATGTCCACGGGCAGGCAGTTCAATATAAGGCCGCTCGCTCATGCCCAGATCAATCATGGTCTGGCGCAGCCGGTCCGCACCCAATTCGTCAGCAACCCGGGCTGTTACTGTATTGGATGAATAGATAAGCGATTGCGGCACATTAAGCGTGTCGCCCTTAGGCTTGAGGTCCTTGATCGCAAACCGCCCGACTTCAACCGGTTCTGCATTCCAGTCACGGCCCAAATCACGGACAACACCAGCATCAATGGCAGCGGCGACAGTTAGCGGCTTGAAAGTTGAACCAAGCTCGTAAACCTGGTTGGTGACGCGGTTGAACATGTTCGCTTCGCCCGCTTCATCAATCCGGTTTGGGTCAAATTCCGGCAGCGAAGCGAGCGCAACCACTTCTCCGGTGTCAACGTCGAGCACGATCCCTGCAGCGCCGATCGCATCCACTGCAAGCATGCCGGAACGCAATTCGTCTTCCAATGCGCCTTGGACACGCATGTCGATGGAAAGCTCTGCCGGTGTCCCGCGCAATTCAGGATCGAGCAGACGCGCATTCAGCACTTGCTCCATACCCACACGCCCATTTCCGTCCGCCGCAACATATCCGAGAATATGTGCGCCCATGGATCCTTGCGGATAATGGCGGTCCGTTTCGCGCGGCATTTCCAGCGCCAGCTCCCCGATGGCTTGCACGCGATTGGCTTCTTCCGGCAGAACGCGGCGGCGCAAATAGCCAGCTCTGCCTGAAGCAAGCCGCTCTGCAACATCAGCTTCGTCCAGCGTCGGGAAAATTGCTGCCAATTCCGCAGCCACTGCTTCTGGTGAGCGCACCAGAGGTGAGCCGTTTTCGCCCATCGCCTTGGGGTTGTACCACAGCGCATAGGCGGGAAAGGCGCGGGCAAGCGGCACACCGTTGCGATCAGTGATTTCCCCGCGTGATGGCAGCAGCGCTTCTTGCAGGCTGGTGCGGGTTGGACCGTGATCGGCAAAGCCAAGATAGGATATGCGCAATAAAGCCGCTGCTGTTACCAGCGCGAACACCAAAGCGATCCAGAGCACTCGCCATCGCGCTGTGGTCAGCGATTGGCGGCGAAATGTGACAAGCTGAACCCTGCCGCTCGAAATGGCAGCGCTCGCGGAAAGCGCATTCATTCAGAACCCTCGGCAGACAGATAGTTACGGCCGTTGTTTGATCCACCGCTCAGCGCGCGGGCGTCAAGATTGCGGGCCTGACTGGTGCCAACTGCAGCGGCCTCGGACAGGATATCACTGAAAGCCTCGATAAAGATGCCATCGTCAGCTTGCTGGCTCGCGGCGCGCTCAACAGGGCGTCCTGTCAAAGGCGAAACCATCGGAGCCTCTGCCATAGCGAGCCGGGTCGTGGCTTCACCATCTCCGCCTTGCTCTTCAGCTGGAATTTCTGCCTGCGCAAACCGAACGGGCGCGGGCGCACCGGGCCCAAGCGGCACGGAAAGACTTGCCAACTGACGCTCGCTCGCAAAATACTGATCGGGACGCGGCGCTTCATAGCCAAATTCAATGGCGTTCCAGTCTGCCAATTGGCGCTGGCTGGCGCGGGTCTGGAATTCTGTTTCCAGCATCAAAGTCTCGCGCTCAAGCGCAATGATCTGACGCTCTGCCAACAAGACCTGGCTCTTTACTGCATGCACGCGAAAGCTCAGCGCGAGGAACAGCCCCAGACACGCCACCAGCAAAACCGCCCATCCGATTTGACGAAGACGAGAGCCGGGGGTGATCATGCCGCTTCCTTTCGAGCTGGAGTTGATGTGCGCTGGGCGTGGCGCAAGACGGAGGAGCGCGCACGGGGGTTGCGCGCGATTTCATCTGCGGAGGGGCGAATAGCCTTGGAGACACTTTCAAAAACAGCGGGTGCGGTCTCGACTTGTGGCACATGGCGCGAGCCAGTCTGCCGCGCCTCTGCGTCCCGCAAGAAACGCTTTACGATCCGGTCTTCCAGACTGTGGAAGCTGACAACTGCGAGCTTTCCACCCGCGCGCAGCAACCGCTCTGCTGCTGACAGGCCTTCGCGCAGCTCGTCCAGCTCGGCGTTCACATGGATACGGATGGCTTGGAAACTGCGCGTAGCAGGATCTTTCTTGTCTGATGGCTTGTGCCCAAGGGCTTTGCGCACAACCCGAGCAAGATCGCCAGTGGTCTCTAGCGGGCGCGCTGCGACTATCGCCCGCGCGACGCGTCGCGACTGGCGTTCTTCGCCATATTCATAGAGCACATCAGCGATCGTGCTTTCAGCTGCGGAATTCAGAAAGTCTGCAGCACTTTCACCTTCACCGCTCATGCGCATATCCAACGGGCCGTCGCTGGAAAACGCAAAGCCGCGCTCTGCCTGATCGAGCTGCATGGAAGAAACGCCGATATCCATCGCGATACCGTCCACTTCGCTCACACCCGCGTCAGCGAGCGCTGCTACCATTTCCGAAAAGCGCCGCGGATGGAGAACGAGGCGAGGAGGGGTAGTACCCGCCTCTTCCCATCCGCGGCCTTCGGCGATCGCGCTTGGGTCGCGATCGAAAGCGTGAACTGTTGCACCAGCGCTCAAAAGCGCACGGGTGTAGCCGCCAGCGCCAAAGGTGGCATCGACAATGACGTCGCCAGGCTGAGGATTGAGTGCTGCGATAACTTCATCGAGCAGCACAGGAACATGAGGCGCGCTGCTGGCGTCAGGGGAAGTGGCGGACGCGCGGCTCATTTCTTTTTCGCCTTCGCTTCTGCGGCTAAGGCAGCACAGGCGGCCTTAGCGGGCGCCCAGTCATCACCCATGCAATCGAGCTCAACCGGATTCCAGATCGTGAAGAAAGTGCCGCCACCATGAAAGTAAAGCGCGTCTGAGATATTGGCGATCTCGCGCAGATAATCCGGCATATTTAAGCGACCGGAATCATCAAAGCCCACTTCGCGGAAGCCATTGAGCTGCGAAGAACGGGTTTCGCGGTCAAAATCGCGCCCGAATTTGAACGCCATTTCTTCTTCGCGATCGAGTTGCTTTTCAAAGTCTGCGCGCCGGGAAAGACCGAAGCCAACCAAACAATTCCAGCGATCATGCTTAGTGAGGCATAAGATGCGGCTGCCAGAGGATTCCTTTACCGCTTTGCGAAACGACGGAGGCAAGACAAAGCGGTCCTTATCGCCGAGAAGCGAAAAAGCCTGACCGCTGTATCCTCCGAATTCCACGCCTGGCTCTCCACCCCGGAAATGCGCCAATCCTTGAACCTACCGAAACAGGTCCGTCCCCATATCGGGCAAAGCCTCTCCGCTGCCGCCAGCGCGCAAACGCAAGCAGCTCGCCCGTCAAGCAACGAGCGGAGCACGAAACACTATGTCCGATGGGAGTCGGTCATATCGCGGGGAACATGGG
>WTKI01000137.1 GCA_011524425.1 Altererythrobacter sp.
ATTCATAGGTCGCTTCAACAAACATGACTGCTGTGCCCTCAAGCGCACCAATCCGTTTGCCCGGACGACCAACGCCGTTCTTCAAGCTATTGTCATTACGCCCTTTGCCTTCATCACCGTAAGCAGGATCGATTTTCAATTCACCCCAGCAACGCTGCCAGTGAATGACCTGACCTTTGGCGTTGCCTTTCTGCTTGTTGTCTTGAACAGAAGACAGGATGAGACGCCCGTTCTCTTCGAACTTGAGCGGCGCGCCGATCACTTCTGCCCCGGCAAAGACTTCATAAATATTGGCTTCGTCAATACCAGTTGGAACACGGCCTGCATTGTCAGCGACAGTCATTGTCATCTGGCTAACCCGCATGTGAGCCAAAGCGTAATTGACGACCTCCAGACCGCCAAGGATCAGGATCAGAAGCAAAGGCGCGACGAATGCGAATTCGACCATCGCAACGCCTTCACGCGCGGCGGCAAGCCTTCGAAGAAATTTCACACTCACGTGGGTTCTCCGCACACGGTTGGGACGACCGCTTGCGTCGCGTAAGGCTGATTGCGAACCGCAGCTTCTGCATAAGCCGTCATGTTTTCATCAAGGCCAATCAGGCCTGCCATCGGAAAAAGGCGAGGCACCGTGACCCTGACTTCGTAAAAGACTACATCGTCTGACCCGCCGACACCGGTGCGGCCGGTATCAAGATCATATTCGCCGTTCTCATTAAGGTCTTCGAAGCAGTCCCCGTCGTCCTCGTCAAAAAGACCATCGCCGTTCACATCCGTAAGAAGCTTTTCCGGCTTACCAATACCGGCAAAGTCGAAATAGTTCTGGATCGAAACATCATACTTTGCTTTCGGCGCCACTCTGTCCACTTGCAAGCGCAGCGTATTTTCAATCCGCTCTTCCAACGTTGAGCCGCTTGCAGTGAAAGTCGGGTCTTCTACTGAAGCGCGGCGCGCAGCATCGTTCAAAGAACCAGCGAGTAGCGACTGAGTGTAGGCCTGATGCCCTAGATCAAGCCCGCCCATAAGCAGGACGATTAGCGGGATCGCGATCAGACCGAATTCGGTCGCTGCGACCCCCTGGTCGTCTCGTTTGATCTGAAGCAGTTTGGCCATGCGGCTTATCATCGCGTCAACCTCAGGTTGCCGATGCCGGAACCGATTTCTTCGAACACTTCTTCAAGGTCTGAGCCATCGCTAGTGTAGAAATGGTCATTGCTGGTCGCACAAGGCTTGATGTCATCGGTGTCTGTAACATCCAAGGCGATCACCCATATGGTTACGTCACGAGACTTAGTGCGCGCACAGGCAGATGCAAAGCGGGCAAGGTGCTTTTCATTACGGCTACCTGTGCCTTGCGTGCGGTTGTTGAAGTCTTCAATCCCGTGCGCTGAATAAAGGCGTCCACCGGTGTCCAACAAACCATCCGTCATAAAAATGATGTGCTGGCGAACCGGGATACCATCCACTTCGTCAGGGTTGTCCGCAGCGAAGAAACCGTCGCGTGAGATAAAACGTGCACCCCACAGAAGGCCAAGATCGTGATAGGTACCGCCGGTAACACGTGCCGTTGCCGCACCAATCGCGGTCGTGAAGCCTGCTTCATCGGTGTATTCTTGAAGCTTGCTAGCTTCTGAAGGGCACCCAGACTGGCTCTCGCCTTCCTGAGTTGCTGGATCATAGCGGCCAAATTGAAGCTCGGTGTCGTTCGCATTGGCTGGCAGAGTGTCGATGTCAGCGTCCGTAATGTAATCCTGGATCAGGATGCCCTTGTCTCCGAAGCCGACGGTCGCACGCTCTTCAATGCAAGCATCACCGCTGGTCCGGAAAGCCTGCATGTTGCCCTGGTCATCACCAGTCACATTATTCCAGGATGATTTGTTGATATGCACGAGCTTGGACGACAAGAAACACCAGATTTCACCACAGGAAAGCGCCGAATACTCTTGTTCAGTTAAGAAATCGCGATTGCGCAGTGAGCGGCCGATATTGACCGTGTGCGAATAAGGCACGATGCCATAACGCGTTTCACTAAAATCATTGCCGTCCAGAGCGCGATAAAGACCCACAGCGCCTTCACGCAAACGCTCGATTTTTGTGCCTGAACCGTTTGACGGTGCGTTGTTCATGGAACCGGTTACGTCCAGAACCAGAACAATATCGTTGTGCCCCTGCTCTCGCTTGGCATCACAACTGACTGCGATATCGATTGTCTCGTAGCCGAAAATTCTCATGATTGACGTCGGAATGGCTGCTGAAGCTGAGCCGATCAACTCTTGTGCGTCATCCGCATTCTGCTCGATCTCAAACAGGACGTCGCGCGCGCCATAAGAATCATCAGGGAAGTTGAACTCGAAGAATTTGTCGGCTTCGTTCTCATTGGCTTTCTGGAATTTGGTGGATTCCATCGACTGGCGGCCAGCCAGCACTGCCGAGTCACAAGCGTTTTGAAGCTTTGCGCGGGCCATGTATGCAACGCTCATATCCAAACCGCCGCCGATCATCATCAAAAGCGGGAGAAGGACTGCGCCTGCAAGCAAGGTGGTGTTACCACGCGTATCGCGAGCCAGATTGCTGAGGATGCCGTTCTTATATTCAGTCATGATTTTTCGAGTCACTTACTTCTTGAGTAACTCTCTAATGACATCGTTGTTTGTCGAATTTGCCGACAAACAAAGTTCCTCCATGATAAATTTTCTTAGTTAATTTTGAAAGGATCAGGAGAGAGCTGCTCGTTCAATAGGTGCGCGATAATGGATCGAGAAAACCTCAACAACGTGCTGTTTATTCGGTGTTTTATAAAGACACAAAATTTGCGCCGAGGATTAATTCGCGTTCTCAAATTCCTAACGCCATAGCCTGATCGCGCGATTTCCAACTATGAAAGGCAAGCGCATTCTTAAGACAATGAAAGGTCGAAGCGATGCGTCAAACGGGGTTCGAACATCCAGCTATCAACCCACGTAAAAAGCCTAATCTGCTAGGCAGGGCCCATTCGAAATTCCTGTAGCGCGGGTATAGCTCAGCGAGCGGACTTGCCCGTAAACCGCTTCAGACCTAATCCCGATGTCAGACACCTTTGCGAGAGAACCTCATGCGACTTCTATCCCTTGCCGTTTTCGTCAGCTTCGCTCTAACGCTGAGTGCGTGCGAGTTGAAAACGCAAGGCAATACGTCTGTTGCAAAGAGTGATGTGCTGATGGAACAAAAGATAGGAGCTGGCGGTCGCCCTGTTGGAAAGAAGTGGTCCCGCAGTCCTGTCTATGCCAGCAACGGCATGGCAGCGACAGCCCACCCACTGGCAACCCAGATTGCGCTCGACATACTGAAAGATGGAGGAAGCGCAGTGGACGCGGCGATTGCAGCCAATGCTGCGCTCGGCCTCATGGAGCCAACTGGCAACGGCATTGGCGGCGATCTGTTTGCCATCATTTACGATCCCTCTTCCGACGACCTTTATGGTCTCAACGCGTCCGGCCGGAGCCCAAAAGGGCAAACGCTTGACCAGCTCAAGGAAAAACTTGGCGAAGCGGACAGTATTCCACCAGCCGGACATCTACCTGTAACTGTACCAGGCACAGTCGATGGCTGGTTTGAAATGCATGGTCGGTTTGGCAAGCTTCCCATGCGTGAGGTGCTAGCGCCCACAATCCGCTATGCCCGTGAAGGCCATCCAGTCGCACCCGTTATCGCTGAGAATTTCGCGCATAATGCTCGACGATTTGATCGCTGGGTTAAAGACGGCGTTGAGTTCGAGTTTGAGAATGCACGCCAGACCTGGTTCGCTAATGGTGCACCAAAAGCTGGCGAAATCTTCAAGAACCCCGACCTTGCCGACACGCTCAGCCGAATAGCGCGCAACGGTCGCCAGGACTTCTATGAGGGCGTAACGGCGCGCATAATGGTCGATTACCTGCGCGAACAAGGCAGCGCATTCACACTTGAGGACTTTGCCGAGCATACAAGCGAATGGGTCGAGCCAGCCTGTACTGCATATCGCGACGGATATGAGCTGTGCGAACTGCCGCCTAACACACAAGGTTTTGCTGCCTTGCAAATGGTCAACATCCTGAAAAATGTCGACTTGCGGCAATGGGATCGCGGCAGCCCGGAAGTGATCCATTACATCACTGAGGCAAAGCGTCTTGCTTATTCAGACGTCGCGCGCTTCTACGCTGATCCTGATTTCGCAGCATTTCCGGAAAAGCTGCTGACCGACGCCTATGGCAAGGCGAGGTTTGACCTGATTGATCCGCGCAAGGCAACACCGGAATTTGCCCCGGGAGATCCTGCAGTAGAGCCTAAGCTGGAAGGCGAAGGCGATACAACTTATCTCACAGTGGTTGACGGCAACGGGATGATGGTCAGCTTGATTCAATCCAATTATCGCGGAATGGGCGGCGGCCTTACCCCGCCAGGCACTGGGTTCATGTTGCAAGATCGTGGCGAGCTGTTCAGTCTCGATCCAGATCATCCCAATGCGTATGAGCCAGCCAAGCGTCCCTTCCACACGATTATTCCCGCTTTCGTGAAGAAAGACGGGAAACCTTTCATGACATTAGGACTGATGGGCGGAGGAATGCAGCCGCAAGGCCATGTGCAAATCCTCATCAACATTGCTGATTTTGGCATGAACCTGCAGGAAGCGGGCGATGCCGCGCGTATCAACCATGATGGGGGCCGAAAATCGACTGAGCCGCTGACCGGGCCATCGCAAGACCCTCTTGGCACTTTGCTCGTCGAAGCCGGTATTCCCGAAGAAACACGCAAGCGTCTTGCCGCCATGGGCCACCGGGTAATACTTGAGGAGAACGGAGCGTATTTTGGTGGCTATCAGGCGATTTCGCGCGATCCAGAATCAGGTGTACTGACCGGCGCAACGGAAATGCGCAAAGACGGTCAAGCCCAAGGATATTGAAGACGCGCCGAGTGACACTGCTCTAAGGCGGCGCACAAGGCCTCTGTCCGGCCTTAATCGTTCGGTTGATTGGCCGGGCTCAATAACGGTCCGTCATCCCCTGAGCAGCAGCGTAAGCCTAGAATTCTGACCAAGGCGGTGTCATACATGTGTAAGGATCAAAGGTTCCACGGGAGGTAGGTATGGGCAGAATTACAGGTTTAGGAGGTATTTTCTATGTCGTGGAAGATCCTGAAGCCACCCGAGCTTGGTATCGTGACAAGCTGGGCATCGATGGCCCCTATGGACCACAATTCGCTTGGTCAGATGATCCAAAGTCCAACCCCTATTCGCTGTTAAGCCTTTTTTCTGATGACACCTACGTCAAACCGGGCACTGGTGGGTTCATGATAAATCTGCGGGTCGAAGACCTGGATGGCTTTGTTAAGCAGTTGAAAAAGAAGCGCGTCAAAGTGCTGGACAGCGTTGATGAAGGGTATGGCAAGTTTGCGTGGATACTCGACCCTAACGGGATCAAGATCGAGCTTTGGGAGCAAGTAGCTGACGAGCTGCCAAGCTAGCCGCTCCAGTTCGCCTAGTCCTCTGGAGCCTTGATCAAGGTCAACTGCCTATCGCATTGGGCCTAAAGGCGGGTGCCGGGGCAATATCGGCAGCTCGCACTCTTAGCCCATTCAGGCCAGCACAGGGTTTTCCATCCGCGCTTCAATCCTTAACCGAACCGCTTCAGCTGCATGCCTTGCACCGAGCTTATTCATCATATTGGCTCGATGGATTTCCACTGTGCGTGGACTGATATGAAGCTGGCGGGCGATAACCTTGTTCGAACTGCCTTCAACCAGCCATTCCAGCACTTCGC
>WTKI01000095.1 GCA_011524425.1 Altererythrobacter sp.
TCGAGCAGATCGATTAGTGGGCCGATTTTGATCGGTTTGATTTTTGTCTTTGGACAGTGTGTCATGTGTCCCATTTCGCGCGAATGGGAGGGCTGAGACCATCTCGCTGGTTCTTGCAACAGATGATACCGGAGGACCGGAAATCTTCGCTTCGCTGCAGGGCGAAGGGCCGAGCGCAGGCATGCCTGTGGCCTTTTTGCGTCTCTCACGCTGCAACCTTGCCTGCGTGTGGTGCGACACAGCTTACACGTGGCATTTTGAAGATGATGATCGGCCGCACCGTGATGGCGTGACCTTTGATCGCAAGGCCAATCAAGTAACGCTTGAACTTGCGGACATAGCCGCCCGTATCGATGCGCTTGGACAAAAGCGGCTAGTCATCACAGGCGGCGAACCTTTGCTGCAAGCGGGGAAGCTCGCAGAGCTGTTGGAATTGCTGCCGGATATGTCAGTAGAGATTGAGACCAATGGCACAGTGGCGGCCCCTGCCCGGCTCGATATCCGCGTCGACCAGTATAATGTCAGCCCCAAGCTCGCGCATTCGGGTAATGAAGCGGAGCTGGCGCTGATCCCGGAACGGCTGGACCACTATGCGGCTGATCCGCGCGCTTACTTCAAGTTTGTGATCGCTCGACCTGAAGATGTGGACGAAGTGCTGGCGTTACAGCGCCGCTATCGCTTCAAGCCCGGGCATGTGTTTCTCATGCCGGAGGGCACTAATAGCGAAAGCCTGACTTCACGTGCCCGCTGGCTCAGCGATCTGTGCTTGCAGCACGGCTTCCGCATGAGCGACCGGCTGCATATCCACTTGTATGGAGACGAAAGAGGTACCTAGCCCTGCGAACGCCAGCGGCGGACAACGCGCTCCACGACCTCTTCCTCGCCGCCGCCTTCAGCCCACAGCTCGACAAAGCTCGGGTCTTCAGACGCCGGACGCTTGCTCTCTTCCAGATTGTCGAATGCGACACGGATCGGAATAGCAACACCCTCGCCGCAGATGATGACCTCGCGGTTACGCAATGCGGGGATGGAATCGAGGAATCCGCGCGCACCTTCAGGCATTGCGGCCCGCACGAAGGCTTGGTCGCGGTCGTTGTTCAAACGCATGCTAAGGATGGTACCGCACTGTGACAATACGCCTTCCGCCAAGTCAGAAGGACGCTGCGTAATCAGACCCAATGAGATACCGTATTTACGACCCTCTTTCGCGATCCGGCTGAGAATGCGGCCTACCGAAGAACCGTCTTCATTGGCGCTGTTAGGCACATAGCGGTGCGCCTCTTCACAGACCAGCAGCACAGGGCGGGTGCGGTCATCGCGGCCCCAGATTGCAAAGTCGAATACCAGACGGCTGAGAACAGCCACCACGGTAGAAGTGATGTCAGACGGAACGCCGGACACATCGATGATGGAAATCGGCTTGCCATCGCTCGGCATGCGGAAGACCTTCGAGATGAAATCCGCCATCGTGTCACCCACCAGCATGCCAGAGAACATGAACTGATAGCGGGGATCGGCTTTGATCTCGTCCAGCTTGTTCTTGATGCGCATGTAAGGCGCAGAAGATGTGGCTTTGTCGAGCTTGCCCATCTCGTCTTGGATCTTGTTCGAAAGATCAGACAGCAGATAAGGAATAGGCGAATCGACAGTGATCTTGCCCATGCTTTCAGCCAGACGGTTCTTGCCGCGCGCATAGAGCAGACACTTGGCAAGGATATCTGCATCGACCTGGCGTTCATTGCCATCGCTTGTCAGCAGCACTTCGCAGTGCTCTTCAAAGTTCATCAGCCAATACGGCATTTGCAGGTTTGAAACGTCCAGGATCAAACCGGTTTGACGGAACGCGGCGGAGTACTCTCCGTGCGGGTCAACCATCACAATGTGGCCTTCAGGCGCGGCCTGACAGATACGGTGAAGGATCAGCGCCGCACTGGTCGATTTACCGGTACCGGTCGAGCCTAGCAGCGCAAAGTGCTTGCCCAGCATCGCATCGATATAGAGACCGGCGCGAATATCCTTGGTCGGGAAAACTGTGCCGATTTCCACATTGGCCCGGCCATCACTGGCGTAAACCTGCTTCAAATCTTCTGTGGTCGCGGGGTAGATCATTGCCCCTGGAACCGGATAACGGGTCACACCGCGGCGGAAACCGCGCAGGCGCCCGGTGAGCTTTTCTTCTACGCCTTCGCCAAGGAAGTCGATATTGGCAAGAATTCCGCCATTTGCACGGCGATCCTTACGCTGGTTGCGCACGCTGGCCAACAACCAGCTGTCACCAACGCGGATCTTGACCTGGCTACCAACCTGGCCGGCCAGCTCAACGGAAGGATCATCGTCTTCCATGCATTCGTTAAGTCGTTGCAGATCAAGTGCAATTTGCGATCCGGAACCAGCAATTTCCAACACCACACCGATTGGCATACGTGCATTATCAACCGGTTCGTCGGCACTAGCAGCGCTCTGAGGCTGCGCCTGCGCTGCAGTATCTGCCTGTGCGTCGCCCGCAGGCGCCTGAGGCGGCGTCGCAGTTGGCGCTGCGCCACCTTCTGGCTTGAACTGGGATTGGTCCTGATTACCCATGTCGGTCATTTCTGCCCCAAACTCGCAAAATTCTAGTTGCTTAGGGACTTAGACGCATTTCAGTTAAGATCGCGTCAACGCTATTTGATGACCACGCAACCGGCGCCGTTCAAATCAGCGCAAACAACCGCCCGGCAATCCAGCCCATTCCGACAGAAAGCATCACGGCTATCAGCCCGTAAGTGAACGCGTAAGTACGCGAAAAAGTCTCAACAAATCGTTCGAAACCGACTTTGCGCACTTCGACTTCAGCCACTGCAGAAGCAATCACACGTCCGTCTGTGATTGCAAAGGTTTCCGCAGTATACATGCCTGTGGTGACGTTTGAGGGCAGGTCAATGCGGGCTTGATAAAGTACCTGCTCGCTAATCGCGACGCCTGCCATATCCTGTTTATAGAGCCCCAGCCGCTCTCGCTGTGCGACGAGCCCAGCTGCAAATCTCTGCTGTTTCTCAGGGTCTATCTGCCCAGAAGGGCTGAGCTGGATAAAATCAGTTCCCAGTTCATAGATCGCCGCTGTGCGGTCATCGACAATGTCGGACACCGGTCGCGAAGCAGCAACAGCAAAAAACGACGGTGCAGAGCGAAAGTCCGAGCTTTCTGCATTGACCCAGATGCCAGCAAGGCGTTCTTTCTCGCGCAGCCGGATCGCCGAGGTAGGACCTTTGAGGACCACGACAATGTCATATTGAGCGCCTGCCCGTCTGCCTTCCGGATCGAGGATCGCACCGAACAGCAAAAGCTCGGTGCCGGTAAAGCCCTGCCTCACCTGCACTTCGTCTTGCGAGACTTCAGGCACGAGTATCGCATCACGCTGGCCTGACAGAAGCAAAGCCGCAATTGGCAGAAAGAGATATCGCAGCAGCCTCATGACAGCGGCGTCACTGTGTAAATTTCATCGGGTTGAACACCCAATTGATAAAGCATCCGCAAGGCCACGACCAGCACAATTCCCGCGAGCACCAGCCGCAAAATTTCCGGTCGTGCTTTCAACGCAATTTGTGTTCCGAACTGCGCGCCCATGACAGATCCGAGCAGCAACAAGCCCGCCAGCACAATGTCGACCGCTTTGGTTGTGATAGCATGCATCATGGTTGTTGCCATGGTCACAAACAGGATCTGGAATAGCGATGTTCCAACCACGACATTTCCGCTCATCCCCAAAATATAGAGCATCGCAGGCACCAATATAAAGCCTCCGCCAACGCCCATGAGCATGGTCAGAATGCCGACGATGACGCCTAGGATGAGCGGTGCCAGCGGAGAAACATACAGGCCCGAACTGTAAAACCGCCATCGCAAGGGCAATGCCGCGACGATCGGATGGTGCCTGCGCCGGGGGACTTGCTGGGCACCAGTGCGACCCGGCAACAAAGCATCAAGCGCTTCGCGCAGCATAAGAATACCGATCGCCCCCAGCATTATGACGTAGAGAATGTTGATCACGACATCGATCTGTCCAATCGCTTGAAAAAAGCGAAACAAAAGCGCGCCGATCATCGCACCTATAACGCCGCCACCAACCATAACACCGCCCATTCGGTAATCGACCCCGCCTCTTCGCGAATGCGCGAACACGCCGGAAACGCTGGCCCCTGTAACCTGCGTCGCAGCAGATGCGGCTGCAACCGTTGGCGGAATGCCGTAGAAAATCAGTAATGGCGTAGTCAGAAAACCTCCGCCAACACCGAAAAGGCCTGACAGAATTCCTGTGAGAAATCCCAGCGCCACGATCAGCAGACCGTTCACTGACAAGTTCGCAATAGGCAAATAGACTGGCAGGAAGTCTTCCATAAGACACGCCTAACCCAGCCACGGTCCGGATAAAAGGCAGCGCAGCCTTAAGGCATCAAAAAGGCTGCAAAATCGGTCTAAAAGCGTGTCGAAACAGTCACGGCAACGCCGGAGCCGGGTTCTGCCTCACCTGCAACCTGTTCGCGGTAGTCGACAGAGACACGAGCAGGGACATCTCCGATATCCAGATCAACTCTTACACTTGGTCCAATATCCACACGTGATGCGCCTTTCTGCATGCCGCCCCAGGCCGCTGCGCCGACACTAACCTTTGCAAGGTCAAAATCGTGCACGTCGCGCATGATGTGGACTTGACCATCGGCAAAATGCGTCGGGAAGTCACCGCCGACATAGCCTGCCTGGCCATAAACTTCTGCGTAGGTATCAAACGGGAGCTTTTGCGGGACAAGCTCTGTGGTGACAAATGCGGAAGGCCGGAATTCTGTCTCATCAAATCGTTCCGTCGCGCGCATCTCGACATGCACACGCACAGGAATGTCCGGCAAGGGACGTCCAGAAACGCCGACGGAGACTTCTGTCTCAGGATTGTCGATCAGAGCGCGGTATCCTCTGACAAATACGCGCGGATCATGGCCGCTTGATGGATGCAGCCTGTAATTGAAGACCGCCCCTGCCTGACTGGCACCATAACTTGGCCGCCGTCCTTGAGCGATGCCAGAGCCTTCGCGCCACAAGGCCCATGCATCGACAGACCAGCGTTTGGGATTGTCTGGTTCCTGCAACGGGTCAGGTGCATTAGGCCCAGTGCCTGTGATCACTTGCTGTTCCAGAGCCAAAGGCACAGGCAATTGCGACATAGCTGCAAGCCACAACATCTGATGACCGCCTGAACTGTATTTCTGCTCAGAATACATCGCCAAATTGGTTGAAGCCGGCGCTAACTCCAATGGAACACGGACCACATAGGATGGCTTGCCAGCTGGTTTGGCCTCAAAGACATCCATTGCCTCTTCCATGATCGCCGCTGGTATTGGCTTATCCGCAAGAGGCTCAGTCTGAGCGATAAGAGTTGGGATGACCGGCAGCGCATCAGGTAACTGTTCTGGAAATGGCGATTCCCAGGTGACAGCGCGAAACGCGACCCAGCTCAGACCCACCATAGCCAGCATGACGATCGGGCGACCGCGCGATTCTGCTGCATGAGCGCTCATGCCAGGCTCTCCGCCTCAGCCATTCCAGGACGCGCTCTGCGGCGAGCCCTCGTCCCTTGTAAGCGCCGCGTCATCGGCGGAGTTGGATGCGCTGCGTGATCTGTCTTGTCCCATTCGATCGCGCTACCTGAGAGCGTGCCCAGATAGGTCATAACAGCTCTACGTCCCGCCATAATGGCAATGATGTTCGCCACAGGTATCCGGAGGATAGCGCGCAAT
>WTKI01000329.1:0-1144 GCA_011524425.1 Altererythrobacter sp.
CGGACACACGCCCGGCCATGTCGTCTTTTTCCACGAGCCAAGCCGCTTTGCGATTGTAGGCGACGTGCTGTTTCAAGGCTCAATTGGCCGAACAGATTTCCCGATGGGCAATCATCAGGACCTGATCGACGCGATCACACAAAAGCTCTGGCCGCTCGGCAATGATGTGACTTTTATACCGGGGCATGGACCGACCAGCACATTCGGGCAGGAACGCGCTACCAATGCGTTTGTGAGTGATATGGCGCTAAGCTGATCCTGAAGCGCTTCCGCGCGTTCGGCTCCTTGCCACCCGCTTTACATCACATTCATTGTGATCAGAACTGCCACCACCGCTAGGCCTAGCAATGTCAGCATTGTGATAATGGTTCCGATAAAACGCCCCTTGCCAAGCGACCCGCCATCCATGCCAAGCCCATGCGCGACACGGCCCAGCATGTAGAGCCCAGCGACCCAAGCGAGCCACGGCGTTCCACGACCGGAAATCTCTATCGCTGCGATCAGGATCAGCACAAATGGAGTGCTCTCGACAAAGTTCGCATGAGCGCGCATCCGGCGGATCAAGGGCTCGCTGTCTTGGTCGCCGATCGATATCTTTTCAGCCGTGCGAATACGACCAACACGGATCATCAGCCAGATGTTCAAGATGGCAGCCGCCGCAGCAGCGGTTAGTGTTACAGGCAGTAAAGTTAGCATGATTGCGATTCCCCTCCGTTATCGCTCCATTTGCTAAGGCTGCGCGCAGTGGGTTGCAACCTTGCAATTTTCCGCTATAGCGCCCGCTTTCCCGCCGAAGTGGGGCCTGATCACGCGCTTGCATCGCTTGTGCCCAGACAGTCCTTGCCTTAGAGCGGTCCATATATTGCAGATTTATTTGAGGATTAGGTGCCGCCATGGCTGTCCCCAAGAGAAAAGTATCGCCTCATCGCCGTGGTAACCGCCGCGCGCACGATTCGTTGAAAGTGGAAGCATTCCACGAGTGCAGCAATTGCGGAGAGCTTAAGCGCCCCCACAATCTGTGCCCGCATTGCGGCTACTATAACGGTCGTGAGGTCGTCGCGGTCGGCCTGTAAGGCTTTCCGCGTCACAGTTTCGGAGAAGAGTGCATGAGTCTGCCGCGTATCGCTGTTGATGCGATGGGCGG
>WTKI01000329.1:1244-5758 GCA_011524425.1 Altererythrobacter sp.
GTTTCGGAGAAGAGTGCATGAGTCTGCCGCGTATCGCTGTTGATGCGATGGGCGGAGATGAAGGCGTGCGCGTCATGGTGGAAGGTGCAGCGGAAGCGCGCCGTCGTCATGACAAATTCCAGTTCCTGCTGGTAGGCGATGAGCAGCGCATCAAAACTGCTCTCGAAGCGCATCCCAATTTGCGTGACGCTTCTGAAATCCTCCATTGCGAAGATGTTGTTGCTGGCGACGAGTTGCCGAGCAAGGCGATCCGCCGTTCAAAGACGACCAGCATGGGCCTTGCAGTCAATGCAGTTAAGCAAGGTCATGCAGGCGCAGCGGTGTCAGCGGGAAATACCGGCGCGCTCATGGCGATGAGCAAGCTGGCCTTGCGCACGATGCCAGGCATTGACCGGCCGGCTTTGGCAGCCGTCATGCCGACATTGGAAGAGCATGATGTGGTCATGCTGGATCTGGGCGCTAACACAGAAGCCAATGCCCGCAATCTTGTTCAATTTGCGATCATGGGCGCGGCCTATTCAAGGATCGTGAACGGTTTTGAAAGCCCGCGCGTGCGGCTCCTCAATATCGGCACAGAAGAGATCAAAGGCACTGACGCTTTGCGCGACGCGGCGGCCACGCTGCAGGCGGCAACAGGGCTTTCTATGCAGTTTGATGGCTTTGTAGAAAGCGACAAGATCAACCGCGGCGAAGTTGACGTGGTCGTGACAGACGGCTTTTCTGGCAACATCGCTCTGAAAGCGATCGAAGGGGCGGCGCGGTTCGTGACCGATTTGCTGCGCAGTGCCTTCACCAGTTCATTGCGCTCGAAGATTGGCTTTCTGGTTTCACGACCAGCAACAGAGCTGCTCAAGCATCACTTGGATCCCAATAATCACAACGGGGCAGTTTTCCTCGGCCTCAACGGTGTCGTCGTGAAAAGTCACGGCAGCGCGAATGCGGCTGGCGTTGCCAATGCTGTCGCAGTTGCAGCCAGCTTGCTTGAGAACGAGATAACCGGACGGATTGCCACTGATCTTGCAGAACTGGGTGAAGACCGCTTGCGTGAAACCCCCAGCAATGGTGCGACCACTTCGGCTGAGTCAGATGACGAGGCATCGGCGTGAGCGTTGACATCCGTTCTGTCATCACTGGCAGCGGCTCTGCATTGCCAAAGCAATGCGTGACGAATGCAGAACTGGCGCAGCGCGTTGACACTTCCGATGAGTGGATCATTGAGCGCACCGGTATCCGGCAAAGGTATCTTGCAAGCGATGATGAAACCACGTCGACGCTGGCCATTGATGCGGCTCGTGCGGCAATCGAAGATGCTGGCATTGAAGCTGCGTCCATTGACTTGATTGTGCTGGCTACCGCCACGCCGGACAACACCTTTCCGGCAACCGCAACCAAAGTGCAGCACGCGCTTGGCTGTAATGGAGGTGTTGCGTTTGATGTCGCGGCGGTCTGTTCAGGATTTCTCTATGCCTTGACCACGGCCGATGCGATGTTGCGCACCGGGATGGCAAAACGCGCGCTTGTGATCGGTGCTGAGACCTTCAGCCGCATCCTCGACTGGGAAGACCGCACTACCTGCGTTTTGTTCGGCGATGGCGCCGGGGCCGTTGTCTTGGAAGCGCGCAATGCAAGCGAATCGGAGGCGGGCATTTTGGCCAGCAGGTTGCACGCAGACGGTGCCCAGCACGATTTGCTGTATGTCGATGGTGGTCCATCCACAACTAAAACAGTGGGGCATTTGCGCATGAAAGGCCGCGAAGTATTCCGGCATGCGGTTGTAAACCTCGCAGATGTGCTCGGCGAAGTGATCGCGGAAGCAGGTGTTTCCGTAGCGGAAATCGACTGGGTCGTGCCGCATCAAGCAAACAAGCGCATTCTCGACGCGACTGCAAAGAAACTCGGAATTTCAGATAGTAAGGTCGTCATTACAGTCGATCAGCATGCCAATACCTCGGCTGCATCGGTTCCGCTTGCTTTCGATGCCGCGCGCCGCGACGGACGGATCAAACCCGGCCAGTTAGTCATGTTTGAGGCGATGGGTGGTGGATTCACATGGGGTGCAAGCCTCGTCCGGCTGTAAACTTTCACACTGTGGTTAATTTTGGCAAACTACTTGTATGTCTTCGACATTGAAGTGGCGCTGCGTTTGCAGTAACTTGCTACGCAGAGTTGAGGTTGGGATATCATTAACGAGGAGGTGCGCAATATGCGTTCGGTGGGCACGCTAACACGCGCAGATTTAGCTGAAACGATCAATCGCAAGATGGGGCTCTCTCGCGCGGAATCGTTGGATTTGGTAGAAGCTATCTTGAACAAGATGGGCGAAGCCCTTGAAGATGGCGAGAATGTCAAAATCTCCGGATTTGGCTCTTTCATTTTGCGTGACAAACGCGAAAGGGTCGGCCGCAATCCCAAGACGGGGATCGAAGTTCCGATTACACCGCGCCGGGTCATGACTTTCCGTGCAAGCCAGCTTCTCAAAGACCGGATCGCCAAGGCCAGCTGACATGACCCTTCGCACCTTCCAAGATGGCAAGGAGGAAGGCGCGCTTCGGACGATTGGCGAAGTGAGCAAGGCGCTCGGCATCAAGCCGCATGTTCTGCGGTATTGGGAGCAGCATTTTCCGATGCTCAAGCCGCTCAAACGCAGTGGTGGCAGACGGTATTACCGGACTAGCGACATCGCCTTGCTTGAAACCATTGATCGGCTGGTGAACCAGGAAGGCTACACGCTGAAAGGCGCAAAAACCGCTATTCGCGAAGGCCGGGCTGATCCGCCAGAGGCCGGTGCTGAAGATCGCGGCGTGTTCTTTACAGAAGCTGCGAAAAGCACGGATGCAGAGTCAGATTTACTGCCCAAGCTCAAATCGATCCGTGACAAGCTGGCGAAATCGCTGAAGGATTAGGCAGGACGCCTGCGCAATTGCGCCTTGCATTGACTGAGCCTTTACGGGGGGAAATCGCAATAGAAAGACTTCGCGATCTGTGGATCTGGATGATCGGAGTGATGATCCTCATGCAGACCGGTATCTTTCTGGATTACTGGGGCGATTTTACGAGCAACACTTGGGCAGTCCACATCCATTACTGGAATGCAACTGCGTGGTACGCCTTCCTCATCTCGCAACCCTGGCTGTTTTCCAAAGGCCGTATTGAGACACATCGAACCTGGGGAATGGTCGGGCTTCTAATCGCGGGAGCGATGGTGCTGCTTTCAGTTTCTCAGCTGTTTCGTGATATAGTTTTTGCAAATTTTGCGCGCGATAATCCTGGTCAAATGGGTCCATTTCAGCCCTGGTTTTTCTTTCAGGTTATGATGATTGAAATGGTGCTTATCAGTGCATTCGCATTTGCCGTGATAATGGCCATCGTGAAGCGTCAGTCTCCGGCCGATCATGCGTGGTGGATGGCATCAACCGCGTTTCTTCTCATCATGCCGGCTCTGGGACGTGGCATTCAGAATATCTGGATCGGTATCTATGGTTTCACCCCAGAAAACACCGCTGCGCTTTATACACCCGCATTCCTGACACAGCCGATCATTATTTCTCTAACGCTGTTGTTCGCCTGGCGCTTTGATAAGCTTAAACACCCTGCAACCTGGCTGGCCGTCGGGGCCAATGCTATGATTTATGTGATCGAGCCCTTTGCAAAGTCACCTGCTGTGCAAGAGTTCTGGCGCTCAGTCATTCCGCACTAAAGATGTTCGAAAGAGAGCGTTAAAATCGCTTAGAAGCGATGAGAAATCCATCGTGCCCTTAGGCTATTCCGCCGCCATCAGCTCCGCTTCGCCCAAGTCCACGCTGACGAGACGCGAGACACCTTTTTCCGCCATTGTCACGCCGAACAGGCGGTGCATGCGGCTCATGGTCACAGCGTTATGAGTGACAATCAGATAGCGGGTCTTGGTTTCGCCCACCATGGAATCGAGCAAGTCGCAGAAGCGTTCAATGTTCGCATCATCCAGCGGCGCATCGACCTCGTCCAGCACGCAGATTGGCGCGGGATTGGTGAGGAACAAGGCGAAGATCAGCGCGGTTGCAGTCAAAGCTTGCTCGCCGCCTGACAGCAAGCTGAGCGATTGCAGGCGCTTGCCCGGAGGCTGCGCGTAAATCTCAAGCCCTGCTTCCAATGGATCATCACTATCAATTAGCGCCAGATGTGCCTGGCCGCCTTCAAACAACCGTGTGAAGAGAATACGGAAGTGGCCGTCCACTTCCTCAAATGCCGCGCGCAGACGCTCGCGCCCTTCGCGATTGAGATTGCCGATCGAGCCGCGCAGCCGGTTGACCGCTTCAGCAAGCTCAGCCTGCTCGGTCGCGTTCGCGCCGTGCTCTTCTTCGATCTTCTTGAGCTCTTCGGCAGCCACAAGGTTCACCGGACCGATGCGCTCGCGGCTGGCGGTCAGGCGTTCCAGTTCTTCGGATTCCGCTGCATGATCGCGCACTTCCTCGATGTCGAAGGAGAACCGCTCTGCCAACATCGGAGGCGGGCATTGGAAACGCTCGCCGGAAATG
>WTKI01000268.1 GCA_011524425.1 Altererythrobacter sp.
ATTCATCGCATTCATCCAGCAAAAACTCAAAATGCGCGCGATCTGCCTCCGGATCCGCGCTGACCATTGCATCGAGCAGTCCGTCGCGCTCGGCACCTTGCGCTTGCTCCCCAAATACATGCAGGCCGTGGGGTATCAACGTCTGTTCAAGTTCGTAAAGCTGGCCGCTCAATTCACTGATATCGCCCACCTCGATATCGAGAGCTTCGCATTGGTCCGAAATCAAACCGGCGAGGCTTTCACGCTCGGCGCCTTCTTCCGCGCTGCGCCAGCGATCCACACTGACTTTGAGTTCGGCAAAACCCTTGTAAAGGCCTGCCTGTGCCAAAGGCGGAGTAAGGTAGCTGATCAAACTCGCTGCGGAACGTCGTTTTGCGACCAGTCCTTCAGTTGGATTGTTGGAGGCATAAAGATAGTAATTGGGCAAATCGCCAAGCAGACGTTCAGGCCAGCAGTCGCCGGACAACCCCGCTTGCTTGCCCGGCATAAATTCAAGCGCGCCGTGCGTACCAAAGTGGACTACCGCATTTGCGCCAAAATCCTTGCGCAGCCAGCCATAAAAGGCAGCAAAGGCATGGGTCGGGGCAAAGTCGCCGTCAAACAAAAGGCGCATAGGATCGCCTTCATATCCAAAGCCCGGCTGAACACCGACAAAGACATTGCCAAAGTGTGCGCCAAGGACTTGGATATGGGACCCATCTGATTGGATCTTGCCTGGTGCGGGGCCCCACTGAGCTTCTATCTCATCAAGGCTCGCCTGGTTACGGACATAGTCATCCGCGCTAATCCTTGCAGCAACATTTGCTTCAGTCCCATAACGCTCTGCATTGCCTTTCAGGATCGCGTCGCGCAATTCGTCTACGCTGTTCGGTACATCCACCGCGTAGCCTTCATCCGCCAAACGCTTCAGTGTCACGAGGAGGGATTCAAATACTGCAAGAAAAGCAGCTGAG
This sequence comes from Altererythrobacter sp., assembly GCA_011524425.1. GTDB lineage: Bacteria > Pseudomonadota > Alphaproteobacteria > Sphingomonadales > Sphingomonadaceae > Erythrobacter. Next base: position 954 of record WTKI01000268.1, read on the forward strand.
CCCGTCGCACCGGCGTTAGGCGGGAAGTTGAAAATGACTAAGGCCAACTTGCGCTCTGCACGCTCTGACTTGCGCAGTTGGATAAGCTTCAGGGTCTTCGCTGCAAGCGCTTCCGCGCGTTCCGGACAGCTTTGCATAGCCCGCACTTTACCAGAATTTTCGACTTCGCATTTGCGTTCACAACCGCTGCAATGTCCATCAATGCCATCAATGCGTCCGCCAAAGACACTCGGGCATGTCGCTCCGTCCAATTCCGGCAAGGAAACCATCATCGTAGCTTCGATCGGCATCAATCCTTGATGCCGTTGCCGCCATTCTTCGATCGACTGAAATTCAAGTGCGTGTGCCGCGATATAGGGCACATCAAGGTCGCTTAGGAGCGCGCTGGCCGCCTCTGTGTCGCTGTAGGCTGGCCCACCTACCAGAGAGAACCCGGTCAGATTTACGATCGCGTCTACAGTTGGACGGCCATTCTTCATGAAGAACTGTTCAACTGCCGGCCTTGCATCAAGACCGCTTGCAAACGCTGGAATGACTTTCAGTCCTTCCGCTTCCATCGCTTTGATCACGCCATCATAATGGCCCGCATCATTACCCAGTAGGTAAGAGCGGAGCAGCAATAGTCCCACGGTACCATGCTTGCCCTTGCGACGCTGAACCAGCCTGAGGCTTTCTGAAATGCGTTGTTCTTTTGCAGGATGATACACCCCGTTTTCAGGGTATTCGACCGGGGGCTTGGATTTGGTATGGCCGCGCCGCGCGATCCGGTTGCCATCAGCATAGCGATCTATCAAAGCCCGTGTCATGGCTATGACATTCTCTTCCGAACCAGACAGCCAGTATTGAAGCGTCAGGAAATAGGCCCGAACGTCCTGAGCAGTTCCAGGAATGAAGCGGAGAATTTGAGGCAAGCGCCTCAGCATTTTCATTTGACCAGCGCCGGAACTAGCACCAGCTTTCTTGGAGCCGCGGAGCCGCTTGAGCAACGCCAGCGGGCCTTTACTGGGCGCATCCATCCGGTAATTGCCAAGCTTTGTCAGCTTTACAATTTCCCCGGCTGACATGAGCCCAAGGATGGCGTCACACTTCTCGCGCCGCGCTTCAAGATCGGGCAGGATCGCGCGAATATGATCGTCGAGAAACAGCATCGACGCGATAATTATATCAGCCTTCGCAATACTCGCTTTGGCGTCAGCTAAAGCCAAGCTGTCGCGGTCCCAATCTGCCGCTGCATGCAATTCGAGTTCAATATTCTGACGGCTGAGCTTGGCAGCGGCTTTCTCAACCGCTCCTTTCAGATGGTTGTCCAGCGTTACGATCGTGACGCGCACTAAAGGGAAGAAGCTACTATCGGGCATAATATGCCTTTGCGTCGTAAAGTGTAGCGAGATCGATTTCGTCACGCCCTTCCTGAGCGGCAAAAGCTTCAGTGTTGCGGCGAGCTTTTCCGCGAACAAAGAAAGGAATTTTCTTAAGTTCGCTCTCCGCTTCGGCTGTCCATAGAGAGCTGTCCGTCAGCGCTTGAGAAGGTGACAAACTGGGACCTGCACTATCATTCGCGGGCTGTTGAGGCGCATGTGCTGCTAGATGTGAAGGACCCGCACTGTCAGAGAATTCAAAATCATCACGGAACATCGCCAGCAAATGCTCTTCTAGGCCCATCACTAGTGGATGGACCCAAGTGTCGAAGATGACATTGGCGCCTTCAAAACCCATCTGCGGGCTATGGCGAGCTGGGAAGTCCTGTACATGCACAGGGGCTGAAATTACAGCGCACGGCATCCCCAGCCGCTTGGCAATGTGACGCTCCATCTGAGTGCCAAGTACAAGTTCTGGCGAAGCTTCAGCGATCGCTTGCTCAACCTTCAAATGATCATCCGTGATCAGCGGTTCGAGGCCATAATTTTGAGCTGCAGCACGGACGTCCCGAGCGAATTCACGATTGTAGCAACCAAGCCCGCAAAGCTCGAATCCCAGTTCTTCAACAGCGATCCGAGCCGCCGCGACTGCATGAGTCGCATCGCCGAACACAAAAACGCGCTTGCCGGTTAGATAGGTAGAATCGACAGAGCGGCTCCACCACGGCATGCGGGAATCGCTATCATCCAAGGCTGATGACGGATCGACTCCAGCCAAAGCGGCAACGGCTCGGATGAATTCACGCGTAGCATTGACCCCTATTGGGACCACTCGCACTGCGGGTTGATGGAATTCGCGCTCTAGCCAGCGCGCAGCCTCTTCCCCGATCTCAGGATACAAGACGATGTTGAAATCTGCCTCGCCGATCTTGCTGATATCCTGAGGAGTAGCACCCAGCGGCGCGACACAATTTACGTCAATTCCAAGTTTAGTCAGAATTTTCTCAACTTCGATTATATCATCGCGGTGGCGAAAACCGAGAGCCGTAGGGCCGAGAATATTGACCGAAGGTCGCCCGCCAGCAGGGCCAGAAGGTTTAACTCCCTTATCCGCCAACTTGCGAACTATTTGATAGAAGCTCTCTGATGCACCCCAGTTTTCTTTGCGTTGGTAGCTCGGCAATTCCAACGGAATGACCGGACAATCCAATCGCATTGCTTCCGCAAGACCTGCAGGGTCATCCTGAATCAGCTCCGCAGTGCAAGAAGCGCCTACCATCAAAGCGTCTGGTTTGAAGCGCTGCAAACAATCTGCCGCTGCATCCTGAAACAGTTGGGCAGTATCCTTGCCCAGATCGCGGGCTTGGAAAGTCGTGTAAGTGACAGGAGGGCGCTTGCCGCGCCGCTCAATCATAGTGAAGAGCAGGTCCGCATAAGTATCACCCTGAGGCGCATGCAGCAGATAATGCATGCCTTCCATGCCAGTTGCCACACGCATCGCTCCGACATGTGGAGGCCCTTCATATGTCCAGACAGACAGCTGCATCGGCTACACCTCCAACACGTCGCGTCGACGCAGCGGGCGTGCGAAAAGTTCAGCTAGGTCTCCAGCCTGCTCAAATCCATGGATTGGCGAAAAGACTAGCTCAATCGCCCATTTGGTCGAGAGGCCTTCGCTTTCGAGAGGGTTAGCAAGGCCAAGACCGCAGACAGTCAAATCAGGCTTTGCCTCGCGGACCCGGTCAAGCTGCTTGTCGACATGCTGACCTTCGGAAAGCTGTATTGCTTTTGGCAACGCCTCGAGCTCTTCAGCGAGAAGTCCGCGATGAAGATACGGCGTTCCGACTTCCAGGGGCTCCATACCCGCTTCATTCGCCAGAAAACGGGCCAATGGCACTTCCAGTTGCGAGTCCGGCAGGAAACTGATCCGTTTGCCAGCAAGCTTTGGTAGGCTGCGTTCAATCGCACGCTTTGCACGTTCACGCGGTTTCGCAACAACGCTGTTGAAATGCATTTCATCAATGTCGAAACAATGCGCTGCTGCTCTCAGCCAAGCGGTTGTTCCCTCTGCACCAAACGGGAACATAGCGCTAATGCGCTGTGCACCACGATCTTGCAGAGCTCGCGAAGTTTCTCCTAAGAAAGGTTGCGCCAACAGAAAATGCGTATTGGGACCAATTGCGGGAAGATCGCTCGCATTGCGCGCTGGAAGCATGCTGACATTGGCGATACCCAGTTGAGCAAAGAGGCGCAGGAATTGGTCCTCTACTATGTCGGGCAATGATCCGACCAAAAGCAATTGCCGGGCCGCATCGTCTGCAGAATCAGCCATTTCCGGGACGAGAGATGCGAGGCAGGCATCTTCGCCTTCTGTAAACGTAGTCTCGATCCCGCTGCCCGAGTAGTTGAGGATGCGCACATCGCCTGCGAGTTGCTGGCCGAGCCTCTGAGCCGCCTTCGCTAAATCAAGCTTGATCACTTCCGAGGGACATGAGCCGACCAGAAACAGTGTCTTGATTTCTGGACGTCGCTCCAGCAGCTGGGTCACGACACGATCCAGTTCATCCTGGCAATCCGCCATGCCAGCCAAATCACGTTCTTCGATTATCGCAGTTGCAAAGCGGGGCTCTGCAAAGATCATTACCCCAGCTGCAGATTGCAGCAAATGGGCACAAGTCCGTGAACCGACTACAAGAAAGAATGCATCCTGCATCTTGCGGTGGAGCCAGATGATACCGGTCAAGCCGCAAAAAACTTCTCGCTGGCCGCGCTCGCGCAAGATCGAAAGATTGTCGCGGCCATGCATGTTGGCAGTGCATCCCGCACTTGCCTGACTTGCAGAGCTCGCGCCGCTCATCCCTGAGCCGCCATGCCAGAAGGCTCTCGAATCGTTGCCGCTTGCAAACGCGCTTCTCTGAGTTTCCAGAGAAACTGTCCCGCGTTAATGACATATGCCAGATACGCCGCGAGCGCGATGTGCATTCGCTGCTCCGCAGTCCCGAACCCTGCGAAAAGCATCACGAGATAAGCTGTATGCAATGCCAGCACCAGCATCGAGAAAACATCTTCCCAAAAGAAAGCCGGAGCAAAGAGATATTGCCCGAAGACATCTTTCTCCCAAATCGCACCGGTAACCATAATCGTATAGAGAGCCGCAGTTTTCACAACAATGGAAGCGTCAGCCAGCCAAATGCCTTCACCCGTCAGAAGGTAGCGCGCAACAAGCACGAGACTTGCAAGAAAGATCAGGAACTGAACTGGGGCGAGAATGCCTTGAACCAAAGTCCATTTCGACCGGTTGCGTCGCTCGCGCTGAGCCTCAGTGTAGAGCTGGCCTTTCAGCAGTCGATGGGGCTGCCCCGCGTGAGTCAGCCGGACAGCACCAACTGCGCTCTCCTTAGCCGCTTGCTCGACAAGCTGAGTCGTGGCCTTCGCCCCTCTCA
>WTKI01000016.1 GCA_011524425.1 Altererythrobacter sp.
GGACGAACACAGTATATCTCAGCTTTCTATTGGATCCTTACGACACTGTTTGCTCTGGCAGCTAGCATCGTCATTATTTCCAAGAGCAAGAGGCGCTTCGCTTACGCTTTGCTGTTAGCGGGCTTTCCTGCGCTGTTTGCCTACTGTGTTTTCACAGGCTTGCGGGTGGAATTGACAAATGCGCTCGTTCTCCTAGCGACTTTCGCGGCGCTAAGGCTTCGTTTCCATTGGCAGCGTCGAGCTTCGATGCAGGACGATCAAACCGGCCTCGGTACTCTGCGCGCACTGGAAGACAAGCTTCAGCGCAATACCGCTGATGGCTATGTGGTAGTCGCAAAGGTGCATGGCTATGAGCGCGTTCTCAAGCTTTTGCCGGTCGGGCTGCACGCGACCTATGTGCGCAAGATCGCAGAGCGTTTGAAAGCGACGCAGCCTGATCTCGAAATCAATTCCGGCTCACATTATTTTGGCTGGATTACAACTGAAACATCATCAACGGCGTTAGAAGACCACCTCAACGGGCTTCGCGCCTTGTTTGGAGCGCCACTCGATATTGGCGGCACGCCTATCGACGTCGGTATTACATTTGGTGCTGCCAGGATTCAGAAAGGCGGAGAACGCGCCTTACCCGCAGCGATGGCTGCAGTGGAAGAAACCAGCGAAGCGCATGAACCAGTTCGGTTTGCTATTGAAAGCAACCAGGACGAAGCCTTGTGGGATATATCGCTGCGTAGCCGGATCGACGCCGCGATGAACAATGGCGAAGTGTATTGCCTGTACCAGCCGAAATATTCCCTTGGCACAAATACAGTTTCCGGGGTCGAGGCCTTAGTGCGTTGGGACGACCATGAGCGCGGCCCAATACCACCGATGGTTTTTGTCCAGGAATCTGAAAAGGCTGGGCGGATCGAGCAGCTCACGCGTTACGTTCTGCAAAGCGCATGTACAGCTGGCAGATTGCTTCATTCGCGCGGACACAAAATTTCGGTTTCCGTAAATGTGTCAGCCATCCAATGCAGCGATGCGAATATCGTATCCACTGTGGAGCAAGCTCTCAAGGCAAGCAATTTCCCGGCAAATTACCTTGTCCTGGAAGTGACGGAGACCGCACGGATCCGCGATCTGGCTAGCGCTGCGCGCGTGCTTGGCCAGATCAAACAGCTTGGCGTAAAGCTTTCGATCGACGATTTCGGCGTCGGGATGGCCAATTATCAGACCTTCTATGAATTGCCGTTTGATGAGCTCAAGATCGATCGGCTATTTATCAAGGACATTCAGAGGGATGCGAAAGCACGCGCCATTGCCAGCAGCCTCATTAAGATGGGTTCAGAGGCGCGAATCACTGTGACGGCTGAAGGGGTAGAAGACCCTGAAGATCTTAACATTTTGGAGGAAATCGGCTGCACACAAGTGCAAGGGTATGCGATTTCCCGACCGATCACCTTGCCTAACTTGTTGGATTTCCTCGAAAAGAGGAAAAAGAATATAGTTTAAACTTTACAAACAGACATGGTTAATGCATTCTTCTTTCGTTGTTAAAGAAGGAAGTCGCAATGGCAGATATTTTCGTTTTCCGTTTCTGGAAATGGCTGCTCGGCTAAACTGGTCGACAGACTATAAAAAAGAAAAATGTAAGGCGGGGCCATAACGGCCCCGTTTTTCATTTAGGGGTCTGCATTTTTCGCTCCAAAGCTTGGCGGTATGTCAGACCAAAGCTCCGCAAGATGACACGATCTTTTCCAGGCAAGTAGAGCTGAAGCCCCAAATAAATCACCCGACTTGGATGAATAGCTATGCAACTGCACGCCAGCGCTAGCGCTAGCGCGTCAGCCTTGATAAAAGTGCCCGTGATCTAAATCGACGGGAGAGCCGCAGCAAGCGATGCCGGAATGCATTTTGCCAGCTGCGCAATCTATGAATTTTACTGCTGATCATCTGCTGTTGTTCGGAGCGACCGGCGACCTGTCGCAACGCATGCTATTGCCCTCTTTATGCGCAATGCATTCGGACGGGCTTCTGGATGATGACTTGCGGATCATCGGCACGGCCCGATCTGACCTCGACGATAATGGCTTTCGCGACTTCGCTCGGGCGGCTTTGGAAAAGCATCTCCCTGCAGAACGCCGCGGGGGGATGGCTGATTTCCTTAACCGCCTGACATATCAGTCGCTCGATGCAACCACCCTTGAAGGCTACACCTCGCTGGCGGAGAAAATTCGGCCAGATCGCAAGGGGCTGGCGATTTTTTTATCGACTGCGCCCAGCCTGTTTGGTCCTACTATCAAAGGGCTGAAACATGCTGGACTGACGGGTGAGACAACCCGCATGTGCTTGGAAAAGCCTCTCGGCACTGATCTTGCTAGCAGCTGCGAGATCAATGACGCGGTTGCAGGCGCTTTCCCGGAAGAACGAATTTTCCGGATCGACCATTATCTCGGCAAGGAAACGGTTCAGAACCTGTTAGCGCTGCGCTTTGCCAATCTTATGTTCGAACCGATCTGGAATGCAGCACATATTGACCATGTCCAGATTACCGTAGGGGAAACTGTAGGGCTGGAATCGCGGGTCGAATATTATGACGATAGCGGCGCGCTGCGCGACATGGTTCAGAACCACATGCTGCAATTGCTCGCTTTGGTTGCGATGGAACCGCCTAGCAGTTTCGATTCCACCGCTGTTCGCGATGAAAAAGTCAAAGTGCTGCGCGCCCTTCGCAAGGTCGAAGCGAGTGAGACTGTCACCGGACAATACCGCGCAGGCGCGATTGGCGGTGAGGCAGTGCCCGGCTATGATGAAGAGCTCGGCAAGGAATCCGACACTGAAACCTTTGTCGCGATTAAAGCACATGTCGATAATTGGCGCTGGAAGAATGTGCCTTTCTACATGCGCACAGGCAAACGCTTGCCGGAGCGCGTAACTGAGATCGTCGTGCAGTTCCGCTGCGTGCCGCATTCGATCTTCGCGGATATGGGCGCTAAGCTCCAGCCAAACCGCTTAGTGATCAGTATTCAGCCGGAAGAGAATATCGCGCTCTCGCTGATGTCCAAAGTGCCCGGACTAGACCGCGATGGCATCCGGATGCGTCCCGTTCCACTGGATATTGCCATGCCTGATGCATTTGTCGGCCAGCATCGCCGGATTGCTTACGAGCGCTTGTTGCTGGACTTGGTTGAAGGCAAGCAAACGCTGTTCGTGCGGCGCGATGAAGTTGAAGCGCAATGGCATTGGATCGACGCGATCCGCGCAGTTTGGACAGACGAAGGGGTTAAACCCAAAATCTACACCGCTGGCACATGGGGCCCGGCAGCAGCCATTGCGTTAGCGGAAAGAGACGGAGTGAGCTGGCACGATGAGTGACCTTCACCCAACCATTCGCCAAGTCACAGAGCGTGTAATTGATAAATCGCGCGCCTCGCGCGGGTCGTATCTGGATCTGATGGAGCGCGAAGCGGACCGCAAGACAGATCGCGGCTCGATGTCGTGTTCTGTGCTGGCTCATGCCTATGCAGGCGCGGAAGAAGATCAGGCCGCATTGAAGGCTGCGCGCGGCCCCAATATCGGGATCGTGACCGCTTACAATGACATGCTGTCCGCCCATCAGCCCTATGGACGCTATCCAGAACGCATGAAGATTTACGCCCGCGAAGTGGGCGCAACCACACAGGTCGCAGGCGGCACGCCAGCGATGTGCGACGGCGTTACGCAAGGCGAAGACGGGATGGAGCTATCTCTGTTCAGCCGCGATGTGATCGCGCTTTCGACCGGCGTTTCGCTCAGCCATGCGGTGTATGAAGCGATCGCCTGTCTCGGCATTTGCGACAAGATCGTGCCTGGCTTGCTAATCGGCGCGCTGCGCTTCGGCCATTTGCCTGCGATCTTTGTGCCATCCGGCCCGATGCCATCAGGGATCAGCAATAAGGAAAAGCAAGCAACGCGTCAGCTTTACGCTGAAGGCAAAGTGGGCCGTGATGAATTGCTCGCCAGCGAAATGGGTAGCTATCATTCGCCTGGCACTTGCACGTTCTATGGCACTGCCAACTCCAATCAGATGATGATGGAGATGATGGGGCTGCACATTCCCGGCGCTGCTTTCATCCAACCTGGTACCAAGCTGCGACAATTGCTTGACCAGAAGGCGGTTCACCGGTTGGCGCAGCTTGCCGGAACACGCGAGAAGACGCTGGCGCAATGCGTGGATGAGAAAGCCATAATCAACGCTGCGATTGGCTTGCTGGCGACCGGCGGTTCCACCAACCATGCGATCCATATTCCTGCAATGGCGCGTGCAGCAGGCATCCAATTTGACTGGGATGATCTGGCTGAACTCTCCAGCGTCGTGCCGCTATTGGCGCGGGTCTATCCTAATGGCTCTGGCGATGTGAACCATTTCCACGACGCTGGCGGAATGGGTTATGTGATTGGCGAATTGTTAGAAGCAGGCCTGTGCCATGGTGACATTGTGACCGTGAGCGAAGGCGGCTTTGCAGATTACGCCAAAGAGCCGGGCATTGGCGAAGATGGTCTTGTCTGGCGCGGGGTCGGCGCAACGGGCGACGATACAATGCTGCGCCCTGCAAGCGCGCCTTTTCAGCCTGATGGCGGGATGAAGCTGGTGACCGGAAATTTGGGTCGCGGCTGCTTTAAGTCCTCGGCCGTAGACAAGACGCGCTGGACTATCGAAGCCCCTTGCCGCGTGTTCGAGGATCAGGCCGATGTCAAAGCCGCGTTTGAAGCGGGCGAATTGGACCGCGACGTCGTTGTGGTTGTCCGTTTTCAAGGACCGCGCGCAAACGGCATGCCGGAATTGCATAGTCTGACGCCGCCTTTAGGCGTTCTGCAGGATCGCGGTTACCGCGTCGCGTTGGTCACTGACGGTCGCATGTCTGGTGCGTCAGGCAAAGTGCCAGCAGCCATTCATGTGACACCGGAAGCGTTTGGAGCAGGTCCGCTCGCCAAGCTTCAAGACGGCGATGTAGTAAAGCTATGCGCTGAAACCGGTGAGCTTTCGACGAACGCTGATCTAAGCTCGCGTGAGCCAGCGCCAGATCCAGCCGCTCAAATCGGTGTTGGCCGAGAACTGTTCGCAATGTTCCGCCAATTTGCAGATGGGGCTGAACGTGGCGGCTCTGCGATGCTGACGACAGCAGGTTTATAAGCATTATGAGCGCTGTGGATCTGGTGGCGGTTGATATTGGCGGAACGCATGCGCGTTTCGCAATCGCAAATGTAGCTTCCGATGGCGCAATCACTCTCGGCGAACCCGAAACGCTACACACAGATGACCACGCCAGCTTTCAAACAGCTTGGGAGGATTTCCGAGAGCGCAAAGGCGGAACGCTTCCTGATGCAGTCTCGATGGCTGTAGCGGGGCCAGTCAAACAAGACATTATTCGGTTCACAAACAATCCCTGGATCATCCGCCCGCCATTGATTGCAGAGCGTCTTGGTTGCGCTCGCCATACGATTGTCAATGACTTTGCTGCTGTGGCACACGCGGCGGCGCGCGCTCCAGAGGACCAGTTTATCCATCTTGCTGGGCCGGAAGAGGACTTGCCAGCCAGCGGCACTGTGAGTGTGCTGGGACCTGGCACCGGGCTGGGCGTGGCCCATTTCTGGCGCTCTGGCGAGGGAGAATACCGCGTTCAGGCCACTGAAGGCGGCCATGGTGATTTTGCGCCGGTGGACAGTATCGAAGATGCGATCCTTGCCCGGCTACGCAAACG
>WTKI01000053.1:0-3468 GCA_011524425.1 Altererythrobacter sp.
TGGTAAGGAAGTCATCCCCGTCGGCACAACAGGCGAAGGCGAAGTGATCCATGCAAAAAAGGCAGGCGGAAGCGGGGCTGCGGGGGAGCTGATCCTGACTGCGACGCATCTCGATCTTGATGATCAGCGGATCGCTTTGCGGAGTATGAAACTGGGATTGTCTGGCAAAGATCAAACCGGTCTTGCGATTGCCAGCAGCGTCGTGCCGGGCCTTGGATTTCTCGTGAAAGGCAAGAACATCACGGTTGCGCAAGGCTCGCTTGCCGGAGCCAAACTCGCGCAAGATACAGAAATTTTGCTTGAGCTAGCCGAAGAGGCTGAGCCGGGCGCATGTGGAGAAGGGACTTAGAATGAATTTCAAGACTGTAACTATGACGAGCGCGGCAGCGTTTGCCTTGGGTGTAGCTGGCCCAGCTCTCGCTTATCAAGATGAGGCTGCTGCTCCAGAAGCCGCTGAGGATGCTGCTGAAGCCGCAGCTGAAGCGGCAGAAGCTGCGGAAGGGGCAGCAGAAGCCGTCGAAGAAGCGATCGAAGAAGCCGCTGAAGAAGCCATGGCAGCGGTAGACCAAGCGGAGGCTGAAGCTGAAAAGCCTGCACCGCACACACCGGAAGGCTCTCCGCATTTCATCCCGGCTCCGCCTGAAGGCAAAGGACAGATCGTGTTCTATCGTTCGTCGATGATGGGCTTTGCCATGGGCTGCACCGTCAATCAGGGCACAAAGAAAGACAAGACCAAGATCACTTCTGTCGGCAGCGGCAAATATGTGATCGTGGCCGCTGATCCGGGCAAGCAGGATTACTGGGTCAAGAACGAGAAGAAAGACGCGATCACGCTGCTCGTGGAAGAAGGCGAAACACAATATGTGCGTTGCCGGATCAAGATGGGCTTCATGTCCGGACGCCCTGATCTGACCCCGTCTTCCGCAGAAGAATTCGTCGAGAAAGGCGAAGGCCTCAAAATGGTCGATGACGATGATATGGGCGAAGGCGCGCTGCGCTCTACCGATATTGCTGCCATGCAGTAACTTCGCGGCTCATTGGCGCGAAGTAACAGGCGGTTCTGCCATAGTGGCGGGGCCGCCTTTTGCTTGACCCGCGCAGTGCTCGTGAGCAAAGCGCTATCCACTATGACTGACGCACCGCTTAAGCTGTTCAATTCGCTGACCCGCAAGCTGGAGGAATTCCAGCCGGTCCATGCCGGGGAAGCGCGCGTCTACACTTGCGGTCCAACGGTCTACAATTACCCGCATATCGGCAATATGCGCGCCTATGTGTTTGCTGACATTTTGGGCCGGACGCTGAGCCATCAGGGGCTTAAGCTTACGCATATCATCAACATCACCGATGTGGGTCACCTCACTGATGATGCTGATGAAGGCGAAGACAAGATGGAGAAGATGGCGGCTGAAAAGGCGCAGAGCATCTGGGACATCGCAAAGCATTATACAGAGGCTTATTGGGCGGATGTGAAAGCGCTCAACATCCGTCAGCCTGCCCGGTGGTCAGTGGCGACGGATTACATCGAAGACATGCTGGAGTTCGCAAAGTCGATTGCAGACAAGCATTGCTATGAATGCGAGACAGGGCTCTATTTCGACACCACCACGGTCGAAGATTATGGCCGGCTTGCGCGGGCTGTAACGGAAGAGGGCGAAGGCCGGATCGATACTGTCGAAGGCAAGCGCAATGCCGCCGACTTTGCCATCTGGCGCAAGACACCACGCGGGGAAAAACGCCAGATGGAATGGGACTCGCCCTGGGGCAAAGGCGCGCCCGGCTGGCATCTGGAATGCTCTGTCATGGGCGAGAAGCTGCTGGGCTTTCCCTTTGACATTCACACCGGCGGTATCGATCACCGCGAGATTCATCACCCAAACGAAATTGCGCAAAATCAGGCGTTTTGTGGATGCGGTGGACTTTCAACTGCCACCAATTCCGGCGCGAAGATCTGGATGCATAACAACTTCCTCGTCGAGCGATCTGGCAAGATGAGCAAGTCTTCAGGCGAGTTTCTGCGCCTGCAACTGCTGATCGACAAAGGCTATCACCCGCTCAGTTATCGGCTGATGTGCTTGCAAGCCCATTACCGCAGCGAGCTGGAGTTCAGTTGGGAAGGGTTGACCGCTGCTTTGACGCGGTTGAAGCGCATGGTGATGGCGGCAGAACGGCTTGCCCAGCAGGCGAGCGAGGCCAAACAAGGCCAGCGCTTGCCCTCTGTCAGCGAATTCCAGCATCCCAAGCTGCGCCCGCTGATCGACAAGTTTGCAGCAGCCATGCTGGATGATCTGAACACGCCGATTGCTCTCACTGCGCTGGAAGAGGCGCTGGCGGTCAAGAAAATCGATGCGGGAATGAAACACGCCGTGGTTGCATACATGGACGAAGTGTTGGGCCTCGACCTGTTTAAGCTCAGCCGAAAGGACTTGCGGGTCCGTCCCAAGCACGCGGAAATTTCCGAGGAGCAAATTGACGAGGCGCTGGAGCGTCGCAAGACAGCCCGCGCGGATAAGGATTTCGCGGCGTCTGATGCAATCCGCGATGAACTTGCCGCGCAAGGCGTCGAGGTCATGGACGGCGATCCGCTGGGTTGGGAGTGGAAGTTAACGTGAGCTCGAAGATCATTCTCGCCATTTCCGGCCTTGTCCGTCCACTGCTCGAGCCGCAATTGCCTGACGACCTCGAAGTTCGCTGGTTTATGACCAAGGAAGAAGCGCTCGATGCGGTCGCTGACGCGGAAATCGGCTGGTTCGATATGCATGATCAGGAAGCCATGGCGCAAACCTTGCGCGCGGCGACCAAGCTCAAATGGCTCAATTCGATCTATGCCGGGCTCGATTTCATGCCGATGGATGTGTTCATAGAGCGCGGAATAACAGTCACTAATGGTGCAGGGATCAACGCGATCACCATTGCTGAATATGTGGTGATGGGGATGCTGAATGTCGCGAAGGGTTATCGCGATGTCGTGCGCGCACAGGACCGCAAGGAATGGCTGCTGGATAGCCCGGGCAAGCGCGAATTGGCAGGCAGCAAAGCTTTGCTGCTGGGCTATGGCGCGATCGGGAAGCTGATCAAACCGCGTCTTGAAGGGTTTGATGTCGATGTGACAGTGGTCAGGCGCTCAGGCGGCGAGGGCGCGCTAACTCCAGATCAATGGCGCGGCAAGCTTGGCGAGTTTGACTGGATCATCCTTGCCGTTCCGGCAACGCCAGAGACAGACAGTATGATCGGCGCAGAAGAACTCGCTGCGATGAAATCCGACGCTGTCATTGTGAATATCGCTCGCGGGGCAGTGATCGACCAGAGCGCGCTCACTGCGGCACTGCAGGATAAACGCATCGGCGGGGCGTTCCTCGACGTTACAACGCCGGAACCACTCCCGCCTGAAGATCCGCTTTGGTCGCTCGACAATGCCCATATTACCATGCACTTGTCTGGCCGCGCGCAGGAGAAAATGTTCATCCGTTC
>WTKI01000053.1:3568-5722 GCA_011524425.1 Altererythrobacter sp.
AATCCCGTCAAAGTCGATCTGCAGTTCGTGCCGGGTTCCTGCAAAGGTGATAGAAGCCCAAGGCGTTTCCTCATGCGTCAAGAGATTCGCCTCTGTCCCAGCGAGCGCGAGAACAGCCTCGCGCACCCGGTCAGCCAGCGTTTTGCGAGGGCGATAGCGGCGTGCTTTCGTCTCGGGGATATCAATATGCATGGGAGAAAGCTCCTGCGGCTGCAAAGCCTTTGACTTCATAGCCACGTGCCCCTGCTGTGACTGCGTCGAAGGCCGGCGGGACATGGTCTGGCGAATAGTCGTCCATCCATTTGCGCACGCGCTTTTCCGTGCCGGGGCGCGGGATGCGTCCCATCCGAAGATCCAGCACGAAGCGTGGATCATGGGCGGCTAAACGCCCGAATTTGGTGGCTGGCATATCGTATTGGCGGAGGAATTGTTCGACAGTTCGTATCAGCATGATTGCCCCTCATGGATGGTTTCGACCAATCGCCGACTCAATTGCGAATCGACAATGTTCATTATTTGTTCCAACACAATTCCTACTTGTCTAGGAAAAATCCTATGCTATAGGAAATTTAATGACCAAGTCGAGGAAGGGAACCATGACTAAATTGTCAGAGGAGCGGGGAAGGTTGCGTCAATTGGCGCAGGAAAGCGGCGCAAGTCTCGCTTCTTTGTCCGCGATGATTGGTCGCAACAGCAGCTATCTGCAGCAGTTTATTACTAAAGGCAGCCCGCGCAAGCTGGAAGAACGCGACCGCGCGAAGCTGGCAGAGTTCTTCGGCGTGTCGGAATTGGAGCTGGGTGCACCGCATGCAGAGCCTAAGGAAAAATCCTACGTGGATTCACGGAGGAGGGGTGGAAGTCGGTCAGAATGGGTCGAAATTGCACGGCTGGACATTGGGGCATCTGCCGGACCCGGAACAACGCCAGGGGGCGAGCAAGCGTTCGATGCATTCCGGTTTTCGCGCGCGTGGTTGCGCGAGCAAGGGCTGGAAGCTGCAAACCTTTCAGCCATCACCGTGACAGGAGACTCCATGGAGCCCTTGCTGCGCGATGGTGATGACATTCTGGTCGATCGCACACCCCAACCGTTTCGTGATGGCGTGCATGTCCTGCGGCTTGGTGAAAGCTTGATGGTGAAACGGGTCGCGAGCGCCGGGGCGGGGCGATTTGCCTTGCTTAGCCAGAACCTCGCTTACCCGCCGGTTGATGTAGCTGCGGAAGATTTTGAAATTATCGGACGTGTGGTTTGGAAAGGCGGGCGTATCTGAACGGCACATGTCGTCTTTCAGCAATCGCACACATTCAATTTAAGGTATAACAGGTGAACCTCTCATGCTTACACTGATTGTCACTTCTGTTCTTTTCCTGCTGGTCGCAATTGCGATTGTCATCGGCGTGATGATCACATGGGCCCTGTCTGAATCTCACGAGCATGAAGTCGATACAAAGCAGCCCGCCAATGCGAACAAGCTGCGCGGATTCTTCAAACGCTTCTGGTCATGGGCCAATGCTGTTCCGCCAAAGCTTGAATATCGCCGCGACAAGAAGGGCCGCTTTCGCAAATTGAAGCGGTGGTGAGAGCATTCTGGGATTATGCCGCGACCTTGGCGACACGGAAAGCTGAATAGAGCAGTGCGCCGCCCGCGATCCGGTTCAACAGTCTAATCCGCGCGGGGTTTACGCCCTCTCTGGCAATCTGCGTACCCAGCCCTGCGTAACCAGAGTATATCAGCCAATCGAAGAACAGGGTCGTGATACCCATAATGGCCATTTGCGGAGCAATGGGAGCAGAAGTGTCAAGGAATTGCGGCAGTATCGCAGCGAAATACAGCAATGCTTTGGGGTTAGCCGCTTCAACCAGAAAACCTTTTCCGAACAGAGAGCCGAGGCTGTTTGGCTCTCCCTTCTCAATTTGCAATCCTGCGCTGCGACTGAAGATTGCGCTCATGCCTAGATAAGTGAGGTATGCGACACCGAACCATTTTACAGCTGCGAAAATGGTTTCCGATGCCAGGATAGAAGCGGAAATGCCTGTGGCTGAAAGCAAAAAGAACACGGCATTCGCGCTAGCGACACCGCCAACTGTTGCCTGGGATCTCTTGAACCCATTACCTGAGGCTTGAGCAGCGACTGCTATCGCGGCTGGTCCAGGGG
>WTKI01000270.1 GCA_011524425.1 Altererythrobacter sp.
TTCGGGCGCAAAGCGAGAAATAGGGTATGGAGCGGTGTCCAGCAGCCACTGTCTTTGCGTGTCGCAATGTTTGAACGCGATGCGGGCGGTGCAACTGGCCAGGTGGTTGCAAAGGCTATGGTAACGGCATTAGTGGCGGCAGGAGGCAAGGCGGTAAATGCCAGAGGCAGCGCGTCCAACCCCGGCTCCAGCAGGTTGGCCAATGCCGCTGGGAGCTCTGAAATTCCCAATCGAAATGGTTCGGTGCTGCGGGAGGACGAAAAGGCAGAGCCAGGTTTTGTTGCTCAGCTGGGCAGAGGCGTCACCAACACCTTTGGTTTGTCGCATGATCTGCTCGGTTACGATCGCCAGATCTTCGGACGAAGCGACTGGTCGAGCAAACCGACTTATCAGGAACGCGATATCCGTTACCACTTTCATACAAACCATCGGGCGAACGGCGTCAATTGCAGAGCCTATTTCCTGATCGAGCGAGGAGCAGAAGTTAATCAACCTCAGCGTGCGCCTGAACCTAACAGGATTGCGCAAGCACCTCGTCCGAGTGAATATGCCGAGCCGAACCTCGGTCCATATCAAGGTCCCGTTCCAGACCCATATAGGCAGCCTGGGCCCGATGAACCGCAAGGCCCGCCACCGTATGAGGAATTGCCTCCACCGCCACCGCCACCGGTCTATGTTCCGCCGCCTCCTCCTCCTGAGCCGGATTGGTTCAGAGTTCGCTTCAAGAACAGTTGCGATGTCCCGATTTCAATGAGCTATGTTTACAACAACCCTTCTCGCGGCTGGGTGAAGCGAGGATGGGCGAACTTCGATCCGGGAGAGAGTGCCGCGATGGAAGGAAATACTCTGACGCCAGAAATTTTCATCTACACTTCCAAAGGACGGGTTGCGGGTTCTTTCGATCCTGAAGTGATAAATCTGTCAGTGCGTAAGGAAGGTTTTGACGTTGATCACGATACCAGTTTTCGCGGTGATCAAGGTGCACGTTTGGTGCCTTACAGCGTGCATGTATTAAGCGATATTTCCGGCACGGAACTGGTTGCCATCCGTGATTGTACTGAATGGGTTGCCGGAAAACTACTGTCTCCACAGCAGATCGCGGATCAAAAGCAGGCAGCCTGGGAAGCGCAGATCGATAAGCGCAGTCGCGAGAGCACCAATCTCATCGTAGCAACTTTTCATGGCGATATCGCTTTGATGCGCCGGGCAATCGATGAAGGGGCCAATATCAATATTCGCAACTATAGCCTGGGCGCTGGTATCACACCGCTACATATCGCAGCGCAGCGATTTGACGGGGCAGCTATCGACTTACTGCTGGATAAAGGGGCGGACGCGACCAGGTTGAGTAATTTGAATGAAACGCCGTTCATTTCTGCGTTGAAAAGCTACAATGACGATGCGTTGTTCGATGATTTTCCAAGACAGGCTTTTGCGCGTTTGGCGAAAGCGGGTGCGGACCCCAATCAGAAGCCCAAGAACGGGTCGATAGCGCTTGAACGTCTTTTATCCTCTTATACGCCGGATAGCTTCGCGAAAATTGTGGCGAACCGCAAGAAGGCGCCGAAAGCGGATAGCGACATGTTCAGCTTTCTTGCTGCGCGCACGCAGACAAACCTCGATGCTGTCCATACGAATGGCCGCTACACCGCATTGCATTATGCGGCTATTGCCGGGCATCGACCTTTGGCTGAAGCGCTGCTGAAGAATGGCGCTAACCCGCATATCCGCGATGCGACGGGCAAATTCCCGCGCGATTATGCTGAGGCTTGGTCAAAGGGTTTTGCAGAGCTTTTTGGGCCGCTGCCCCCGCCAGAGCCTGCGCCAGTGGTCGAGGCCGAGCAAGTCACAAAGTCACAACCCGCATTAGCGCCTAAGCCGGTTGATCCCAAAGTCTTGGCTGAAAGGTGCCGGCAATTGGTCGCCAATGGGATGGCCAAGGCGGATGATTGCCCAGGCTCAAACTAAACCTGTGATGAACCAGGCAAAGGCCAAAATAGGGCTTTCACGGTATTTAGCATTTGAGGGCTTGAGCATAGTCTAAAACTCGCAGGCAGGGATAGCCCTGTTGAGTTTTTGCACTGCTGGAGAAGCCTCATGAAGCATCTGGTATCTGGAATATCAAGCCTGGCGTTGATGTTTGGCACACTGCCTTCGATTGCCTTAGCTGAAAGGCAAGATGCCGAGACACCGATCCAATACGAGTGCGCCAATGGTATGATATTGGCGGTGTCATACATGGCTGTGCGCGGTCATAGCGCCATAGAGATCGAATTTCCCAATGGCCGGGAAGCGGGTGTGACGGCCAAGAGCTTGCTGCCTGAAACTCAAACCGGCAGCGGGGTGCGCTACGCGTCGGATATCACTGAGTTACACGTCAAAGGTGACACAGCGCGCTTCGCCACGGCTGCATCTGCAAAATCGGAGGCGATCCCAAGCGTTGAATGTATGCGCTCGGGTGCTGCGGAGGAACCGGGTCCGATCGCGCAGGCGGCTAAGGCAGGTAAGTACTTCATTGATAGCGGCCACACCGCTGCATACTTTGAAGCGGAAGCTATATGCTTCGGACCGGATGCCAGAGGATATCTTGGCATCAATCGTGCCGATGGTGAAAACCGGGCGGTGACTTACAACGGCAGAGGCGCCAAGCAGGCTGAAGTAGGGCCGGTGGATGCGGGAATGGGGCAACGCAGATACCAGCTGACTTTGATCGAGGATCAGGACCAGCAAGCTACTCTTCACTTCATCTCGCCAGGCATGCGCGAGCCAGATCAGCCCAGTGCGACTGCCGGGTTGATGTCGATCAGTCAGAAAGGTGACAAAGTCGATTGCGTTGACAATGACCGCATCGTTTATGTCGGTAATGGCAATAATCTTGGCCTCTCGATTGCAGCAGAAGAAGACGGTTTGGCGCTGTCAATTTTCGGCCAGTACGCCGACCCAGTGTGGCAGGATATGAAACGCGGATATGTCTCAATCGATGAGGACGAAACAGTTTTTCACTTTTTCGACGGCGCCTCGTACACGCGGGTTGAAACCAGCCATCATGGTGTCTCAGATGTTGCTGAGGATGGCCGCATTCGAACGAGGAATTGGAATATCCAAACTCCCAGCGCGCAGAGGTATCAATGGCCAGAGGCATACTTTGTGGCAGATACAGGCGTTCTTGCTGCTTATGCACCGACGCTGAGCGTTGAGACCTCTAATCTGCTGAAAAACCTGTCGATCTGCAATCATCTCGCCGGTGAGGCGAGCGAGAATGCAGAACGCAATGCCCAGATCATGGCACGATGGGACGCGATCAATTGTGATGGAGTGCCTGATGCCTATGACAAGGCGATAAGTGATATGGACAAGGAGTCTTCGATCCGTCCATATCTGGAGTCAAACTCGCCAGTCTGGATCTGAACTGCGAGGCTCTGGTTAGCTCGCAATATCGGCTAAACAAGAATACTGGTCAGCACTCAAAGTTCGCACTAATGTCTCGCCAGCGTCACTATATCGCGGCGCCGGTTGGGACGAGGTGCTAGGGGCATTGAGCGTCAAGATCATCATAGCGGATGACCACCCTTTCTTGCGCCAGGGGATGAGATCCCTGTTGGCGCAGGACCAGCGTTTCGACATTGTCGGTGAAGCGCGCGACGGGCTGGAATTGGTTGCTCTTATGAAGCAGCTTCGGCCCGAGCTTTTGATCACCGATATAGCGATGCCTCACATGACAGGATTGGAGGCTATCGTCGAAACCGAGCGCTGGTGCCCCGACTGCAAGACCATTGTGGTGACAGGATTGACCGGGCGCGGGCTAATCTCTCAGATTGATCAAACAGGCGTAGCCGGCATTTTCTTGAAGTCCGATCCGGTCGAGCAGATCAGAACAGCAATCGACCCGATCCTGGAAGGTAAAGCTGTGCGGTCCGGTTCTGTGCTTGCGATCCTTAATGAAGAAAACACTTCTAACACGCTTACCGGACGTGAGGTGCAAGTTCTGATGGGTATCGCGAGGGGTGAGAACAACGCGATCATCGCAGAGCGCCTTGGTATCAGCGCCAGCACTGTCGACAAGCACCGCACCAATATGATGCGTAAGCTGGAAGTTCACTCCGCTGCAGAGCTGTTAGCCATAGCAGTGCGCGATGGCCTGCTGGATACGTCAAAGACGACTTAGACTTCTGGCGACGAACCGAGCTTTGTCCCGTGCGGAGTTATTCGATCAAAGGCAGCAGAAGCTTTGCATGTGTGCCTTTCCCAAGCTCTGTGTCTAGCCGCCATTCTCCCCCAAGCTTTTCTGCAAGCTCTGCAACAATTGAAAGCCCCAGACCTTTGCCCATTGGGTTTTGAGCTGAGGCTTGCTCTCCGCGCTGCTCGCGAGCAGAAATTCTTGTGAGCTGGGGGTCGTCGATCCCGCAGCCATCATCTATCACTTCGAGCATCAATCCATCACTTGCCTGTCGAGCAACCAAAGAGATTTTCGAAGCGCCTGAGTAAGCAATCGCATTGCTTACAAAATTGCTTAGAACTCGCAGAACTTCCGCAGTTCCGCTTCCGATTTTTGCGTCGGACGGCACGACCTCCAAGACCATGCCAGCTGCCTGTGCGTCCTCTGCAAAAATTGTCGCGACGGTGTCGAGAACGCGCTGGGCCGGGGTGTGCTCATCTTTCAGCTTGGCAGCATTACTAGCTTCCAACGCTTGAAGCAGATTATTCTCAACTAATGTCTCCATATAGGTGAGAGAGGCTTCAGCCTGGCTTAGCTCTTCTGTTTCCGGCTTTGGATTAGAGGCCATTTTGAGAATGGTTGAACGAAGGGCAAACAACGGTTGGCGCAAGTCATGCGTTGTATCTGCCACCAGTTTGCTGGAATTTTCAGCGGTTGCCTGCGCCGCCGCATAGCGTTGCTCAAGTAGCCCGAGCCTACTCCGCAACGAAGCGTTTCGTTCAGCTGCTGCAATTCTGTCTTGCATCAGTTGCTCGCGCTCTCGGCGCCATTCCATAACGACGTTGAAGCAGGCTATGCCCATCATGACCGCGTCGAAAACCATAGCTGAGCGCATTGTGTCGAGCGTGGCAGCACGGGTGACTTCGAGATCGATCCAATGGGCGATAAACGTCACTCCAGAGGCTGCGACAATACCGCTCCAACCCAATACGAATGCAAGGACCGACACACCTTTCTTGGCCAATCCCAACAAGCCTGCAGAGAGAAAGATGATCGCACTCAACGGGATTGAGACAGTCATCATTTGCTTGATTGGCTCGCCATCAAAAAAGGCCGATGCCGAGATAGTTGCCGCTTGGAAGAAGATGACAGCAAGCAGGACTTTGTCCAGTCGACGCATGTCTGAACCAGTGTCCAGATAGGCGCGTGTGAACTGGGCTGCAAATATTGTCAGAAGGCCTGCCAAAGGCAAGGAAGCGTAGCTGTTCCATAAGCCATATTCGCGCCAGAACAGCTGAAATGCATATCCGTCGCGATGGAAAATATAGATTGTCACGCAGCCGGAATAGAGCAGGTACCACAGGAAAATGCGTGCACGGGTTATAACCAAAGCTAGCAAGCTCGCGAAAATCAGAACGATCATTACGCCGTAAAACGCAAAGTTTCGGGCCATTTCGCGGCTGGAAAGCGTTGTGAAACTCATGTTGGTCTCAACCGCGAGCGGCATAGCCGTTATGCCGGTTGTGCGATATCTGATCCACACAGTGCTGTCCGCGAG
>WTKI01000163.1:0-3806 GCA_011524425.1 Altererythrobacter sp.
GATGTGTATAAGAGACAGGCGATACCCAAGCGGGTGAGCACCTGATCGCGCTCTACACCAGGCATGTTCAACGCTTTGGAATAGAATTCGGCAGCTTTGCCATTTTCACCATAGCTGAGGAAGGTATCGCCAGCTGCAACCACTGTGCGCAGGCCGGCTGACGCCGAACGTGCATCACGTTCCAATGCGGGAAGTTCGCGTTTGTCAGCGGCAATACGGCCCTGTGCCAAGTCGCGCGCATCTTTGATATAGCCGTCGCCTCGCGGGAGAATTCCCGCAGCGTAACCTTCATCGATCAAGGTCGCCACTTCTTCAGGCAGCTTACGCGGGTCGGCTGAATCGATATATTCGCCGTACATCAAATCGTTTTGCAGCGCGTCAGTGCGGCGCGCCAAGCGCAGAAGATCAAGCATACCGTCCGCATTCAATCCGCCACGGTTGTAGATCGTAGCAACCGCATCTCTCCACTTTGTTTCGGATTCCAAGTCTGATGCGTAGTAAACCGCGAAATTTTCCATTTCGCTTGCTACAGATTCCTGATTGGCCACACTCAATCCGCGCCGCAACCAGGAGCTGTGAACAGTCCCACCAGCCGCTTTACGCTGTTCGATAATGCCACGCAGATAATCAAAAGCCTGAGGCAGTTGGTTTTCATCAACGTAGCTTTCAAAGACCATCAAACGAATGTCATCTGGAGCAAACGGCTTGCTAGAACCATCAGACATCTGTGCCTGGAATGAATAGCCCAAATCGGCTGCTTTGATCAGATAATCCCGCGCTGTTGCTCGTTGCGGGATCTGGTTGGCAATCTGATAGGCAAAGAAATTGTACTTGCCGAGTTCCTCAGCAGGCAATTTACCGCTGGCAAGCATGCTCTGGATACCGCTTAGTTGAAGCCCAAGATTATTGGTCTTCGATCCGACATTGATGCCCAGCTGGCCGCCAGCCAATTTCTCGTCAGGAGTTTGAGACATAGCAATGATGCTCTCGACCTGTCCCGCATAGCCGGAAAGGTCTGCACCTTCTTGCTTCAGCGCTTCTTCAATTGGCTTGTAAGCTTCAACAAACTCCTTGGAGAACGGCGCTGGTTCGCCTTTCTTTTTCTTTTTCTTCTGGGCGAATGCGGGCTCTGCAAAGCCCACTGCAGTCACAGCAGTTCCGCAAGCCAAAGCAATTGCTAGTGCAAAAGCAGATGCAGGCTTGTGCTTGGAAAATACATTGAAACGCATTGTGTGGTCTCTCCTGGAAAAAACGGTTTTTAGGCGCGGTTTCATCGCGCATGAAATGGAGTGCGCAGGGCTCATGCCTCGGCAACTCGCCATTTGCAATTTTTCTTACAGAAAACTGCATGAACTGTCATTGAATATCGCGCGCAGCAGGCCGCAAGGTCAGCACTTTTCACCTTCCACACACGTGGACAGTGCTTTGTGTGGATAACGCCTCCAAAACCGCGTGATCCGGCTCAAGATCGGTGGCGAAAATGCTTCCGAAATACTAGAATGAAAGCTTAAATGAACAGACCAGAATTGGGCCTATTTTGAGCGACGAAACAGAAACTCTGCCACCGGCTGCACCTCTCGGTGAATTTGAGCGTGTAGATATCGTCGATGAAATGAAGACGAGCTATCTCGATTACGCAATGAGCGTGATCGTGGCGCGCGCCCTGCCTGATGTGCGCGATGGTTTGAAACCGGTACACCGGCGTATCCTGTTCTCCAGTAAACAGGGCAATTTCGTCGCGGGCCGCCCCTACGTAAAAAGCGCGAAGATCGTCGGCGATGTTATGGGTGATTATCACCCGCACGGCGATTCAGCGATATACGACGCGCTGGCGCGGATGACGCAGGATTGGTCGCTCCGGGTGCCTTTGATCGATGGTCAAGGCAATTTTGGTTCGATGGATCCTGATCCTCCGGCAAGTATGCGTTATACAGAGGCGCGGCTTGCTCGGGTTGCGAACACACTTCTTGACGATCTCGACAAGAACACCGTGGATTTCGTCGACAATTATGACGGCCGGATTCAAGAACCTTCTGTTTTGCCAGCGCGCTTCCCGAACCTACTGGTCAATGGCGCCGGAGGTATTGCGGTTGGAATGGCGACCAACATTCCGCCCCATAATCTGGGTGAAGTGATTGATGGCTGTCTGGCCTTCATGGAAAAGCCTGAGATCACTTCAGAGGAATTAATCGAGTATATTCCGGGGCCTGACTTTCCGACTGCCCCGCTCATACTTGGCGCTAGCGGCGCGAAGGCGGCTTACACAACAGGTCGCGGGTCGATTTTGCAGCGTTGCCGGCATGAGATTGAGACCAAGCGCGGGGACAGACAAAGCATTGTGCTTACCTCTATCCCGTTCCAGGTTGGCAAAGCAGGCTTAGTTGAGAAAATTGCAGAGGCCGCTAAGGACAAGCGCATAGAAGGCATTTCTGACATCCGCGATGAATCCAGCCGCGAGGGGGTTCGAGTTGTTGTCGATCTGAAGCGCGATGCTTCGCCAGAAGTGGTTCTCAACCAGATCTGGCGTTACACCCCGGCGCAATCCAGCTTCCCTGCCAATATGCTCGCAATCCGAGGTGGCCGGCCGGAAGTGCTGACACTGCGCGATATCGTTCAAAGCTTTATTGCCTTCCGGGAAGAAGTGATAACGCGCCGGACCAAATACGAACTCAACAAAGTTCGTGATCGGGCGCACACCTTGCTTGGACTGGTGGTGGCAGTCTCCAATCTCGATGAAGTCGTCGCAATCATTCGCGGCGCTGCTAATCCGGCGGCAGCTCGGGAGAAATTGCTAGCAAAAGAATGGCCAATAGGAGACATCGCACAGTATATCGCACTGGTCGAAGCGATAGAGCCTAGCGCCGACGAAGCAGGTGGGACCTATCGCCTGTCAGAGCGTCAGGTCAAAGCGATCCTCGATCTGCGTCTGCACCGCTTAACTGCACTGGGCCGGGACGAAATCGGCGACGAGCTTAAAGAGCTAGCTGAAGCGATCGCTGAATATCTCTCCATTCTTGCAGACCGAGTGAAGCTTTACGGGGTCATGCGCGAGGAGCTTGAAGAGATTCGCGAAACGTACGCGACGCCCAGAGTTTCTGAAATTGCTCCCGCTTGGGATGGCCTGGAAGACGAAGACCTGATCGAACGAGACGAGATGGTCGTTACTGTGACCCATGATGGTTATATCAAGCGCACTCCGCTCTCGACTTTCCGTGCACAAAATCGCGGCGGCAAAGGCCGTGCAGGTATGGCAACGAAAGACGAAGATGCAGTGCGCGAGATGTTTGTCACATCCACGCATAACCCTGTGCTGTTCTTCTCAACACATGGCAAAGTGTATCGTTTGAAGGTCTGGAAACTGCCGGAAGGTGGCCCCACCACACGCGGCAGACCTATCGTCAATATGCTGCCATCTCTCGATGATGGCGAGACCATCCGCACAGTTCTGCCGCTCCCGGAGGATGAAGACAGCTGGGGTGCTCTCAGCGTCGTATTTGCGACCGCAATGGGCAATGTCCGTCGGAACAGCATGGATGCCTTCACCAACATTCCGTCGAACGGCAAATTTGCAATGAAATTCGACGAGGCCAGCAACGACAAACTGATTGGCGTGGCTTTGCTGGAAGCGGGTGATGATGTGCTCTTGGCAACAAAAATGGGCAAAGCCATTCGTTTCTCCGGCGAAGATGTGCGTGAATTCACTTCGCGAACTTCAACCGGCGTGCGCGGCATGAAATTCAAAGAGAAAGGGGACGAAGTTGTCTCGCTTTCTATCTTGCATGGCGGCACCGCTACACCGGATGAGC
>WTKI01000163.1:3906-5714 GCA_011524425.1 Altererythrobacter sp.
GACGAAGTTGTCTCGCTTTCTATCTTGCATGGCGGCACCGCTACACCGGATGAGCGTGATGCTTATCTCAAGACTGCACCATGGAAGTCAGAAGAGGAAAATCCGGATCTTTCTTCTGAGCACCAGCAAATGGCCGATGAAGAGCAGTTTATCCTTACTGTCTGCGCCAATGGTTATGGCAAGTTGTCGTCTGCCTATGAGTATCGCCGTGCCGGACGCGGCGGTATGGGAATCACCAACATAGACAACATCAAACGTAACGGCGAAGTTGTCGCGAGTTTTACGGCTACGAAGGCTGACCAGTTGATGCTCGTGACCGATCAAGCCAAGCTAATCCGGATCGGGCTCGAAAGCCTACGGGTGATTGGTCGTGGGTCTGCCGGCGTTCGCTTGTTTGACGTAGCAAAAGGCGAAACCATTGTGAGTGCTGTTCGCATTGACGAGACAGAAGCGCCTGAAGACGCTGCCGAAGAAGCTGTCGTCGAAGAAATGGTCGACAAACGCGGCGGCGACGACGTCACGACGCCTGAAACCACGCCTCAGTCTGACAAGGATATGGGTGACGAGGCCCCAGAAGCCTAAGATTCTTCGGAAAGCTCGTGGCGTAGTGTCTGGACAATGCCGGTCGCAATCATGAATTGGCCTACATAATAGAGCGGCCAGATCAGCATGTTTGCGACAGGCGTCTCACTTTGCATGCCATATTCCGCAAAGATTAGAAGGTCTGAAATTACAAAGAGAATTGCGCCAAGCCCTACCCTGTAGCGAGGGAAACGGCTCGTCCACGCCAAAGCGGCCATCGCACCAAGAGTTATGGCGTAACCTGCCGCAAGCGCATCTTGCGTAAATAGCCAAGCGATAACGGGAGTTGCTATGCATAGAACGCCGGCAAGCGCTTTCTGGCTGCCGCTGAGATGCTGTCGTGGATACTTCATGTAGAGCGCAATCGCGGCCAGATGGGCCACTGCGAAAATTCCTGCGCCTATCTCAAGAAAGAGCTCCAAAGTCATATCGGCAAAGGCACATAGTGCGAGCACCAAAGCGATGTGCTTGGCAGCAGAACCAGGGCCACGCGCGATCGCATAAATCGCCAGGCAGCCTACAGCTGCGCCTTTGATTGCTATGATCCAAATTTCGCCCAGCGCGCTGTCAGTCTGGTCCAATAGGTAATAAGTACCTGCTGCCACAATGCTTAGCAGCAACCATGGCCGGTGTTCTATCAAAGCGCGTTTATGCATGTTTTGCTCCCTGTGGACCTCGCTAGGGCTTGATGGCAGCGCAAGGCAAGCCTAACTGCGCCAGCAATGGCACAGGATATCCACATTATCGGCGGCGGTCTCGCGGGATCGGAAGCTGCATGGCAACTCGCACGGCGCGGGTTCACAGTGCGCCTATCCGAAATGCGTGGATCGGGCGAAATGACGCCGGCACACCAGACTGACGGGCTGGCAGAGCTTGTTTGCTCGAATTCGTTCCGGTCTGACGACGACACAAAGAATGCTGTCGGTTTGCTGCATCATGAAATGCGGGCGCTCGATAGCCTTATCATGAGAGCAGGCGGGGTCGCTCAAGTGCCAGCTGGCAGCGCAATGGCGGTAGATCGCGATGTCTTTTCCGCTGAGGTGCAGAGAACGCTGGAAGAGCATCCCAACATCGAGATTGTCCGCGAACGCGTGGATACACTCCCCTCTTCTGGACTGACCATTGTGGCAACAGGTCCGCTGACAGCGCAGGCTCTGGCGCAAAGCATCGTAAAAGCCACAGGCGAAGAACGGCTCGCTTTTTTCGATGCCATTGCACCTATTGTC
>WTKI01000331.1 GCA_011524425.1 Altererythrobacter sp.
GAGCCGAACTGGCGATACTTTTCGTTGCCGACAAAGCCAAACTTCGTCACGCCGGACACCTTGATGATGTTTAAGACGCGCGCAGACAGGTCATAGCTGGCCAGTGGCTCAGGCTCGAACTGCAATTCAGGTTCAGGCTGGATCGCCTTGGACTCGTTCAGCAGCGATACCAGAGTGTTCTGGTCAATCGCTTCCGCATTCCAGAGGATTTGGCCTTCCTGTGTCAGAACAATCTTGTTCTTGATCGGATCAACCAGATCTTGCGGTGGGTTCGGGTTCGGCTGCGGCAAGTCAATGCTGACCGCGTGCGTGGCAACCGGGATGGTGATGATGAACATGATCAGCAGAACGAGCAAAACGTCGATCAGCGGGGTCATGTTCATGTCAGTCATCGGCTGGCCGTCTAGCTTGCCTCCGGACATACCCATGGTGTGTGTCTCCTAAGTTTCTGTCTGCGGCTTAGATGCCGGGCTCAACCGGGTTGGAAATGAACCCAACCGTCGGATAGCCAGCAGCCTGGACGTTATAGATCGAGCCGGCAATGCAACGCCACGGGGCGTTTACGTCACCGCGAATATGCACCTCGGGGATGAGATCCGGATCGGCCATGATCGCTTCAGGGCCACCAGCGCGTGTCACAATCGCATCCAAACGTTCAAACGCCTTGTCATACAGCTCTTCCGAACTGACCGGCGTAATGTTGTTGAAGTAGACGCGGCATTCGCCTTGACGCGATGCGCCCTGGTAACCCGGTTCGCCTGCACTCAAACCATTCGCATCGGTCGTGCTGACTGTCAGAAGCAGGTTCTCAACCTTGTCCTTGGACTCGATTGATTCCATCACAGGAATCTGAAGCTTCTCGATCGTCTGGATCGCCACCGGAACCGCGATAAGGAAGATGATCAGAAGCACCAGCATCACGTCCACCAGCGGCGTGGTGTTGATGTCTGACATTGGGGTCTCGCCCCCGCCTCCCATCGAAATCGCCATTGTTCAATCCTATTTCTTATAGTGCGCCAATGCAGTCTTCACTCAGCTGAGAGCCGACTGCGCTTTGCCTGGGTTTGAGCGGGTGCAAGCCGCCGGAATGGCTTGCCCGCACCCTGCCTCAAACAATCAGGCCTTGCGTGCCGGAGCAGCTGCTGCCGGACGTGCCGCAGCTTTTGCTGCAGGCGCTGCGCCAACGGCAGGCTTGATCGCGCCGTTAGAGCCCATATACGCGAGCAGATCGGTAGAGAAACCGTTCATCAGCTCGGCAATGCGGCGGTTACGGCTCTGCAACCAGTTAAAGGCAAGCACAGCAGGCACAGCCACGAACAGACCGATCGCTGTCATGATCAGAGCTTCACCAACAGGGCCAGCAACCTTATCGATTGATGCAGAACCTGCGATACCGATGTTGATCAGAGCGCGGTAAATACCGATCACTGTTCCAAGCAGACCGATAAAGGGTGCCGTTGCACCAACCGATGCCAGGAATGGCAGACCGCCAGCAAGCTTCGCATTGATGGAGTCTTCAGAAGACTGCAGCGAACCGTGCAAATAGTCATGCGCTTCGCGGCTGTCAGTCATCTTGCCGTGATCTTCACTCGCTTTGAGTGCGTCATCGGCCAGCTGGCGCCATGCACTGTTCTTTTCCAGCTTGGCAGCGCCTTCTTTCAGGCTGCCAGCGCGCCAGAAGCTCTGACGAACGCCTTTATACTGGTTCATGATCTTGCGCTGCTCCAGCAGCTTTGTGATCAGGATGTAGAATGAGCCGACGCTCATAATGACCATAACGGCCAGGATGAACCAAGCAACAGGGCCGCCCTGCTCCATAGCTTCCCAGAAACCAAACTTGTTTTCCGGTGCCGCTTCTTCAGCAGCCGCAGCAGTCAGAAGTTCAATAATCATTGCGAAAAGTCCTCTTCAAAAAGTCCCCAAAGGGCTGCGCGCCGCATCTCCGGCCACGCTGTCCTAAATCAGTTAAGTCGATAAACGATACGAGTGGAATAGCTGCCCGTGGTCGGGTTGCCAGCTGCATCCAGAGCCGGATCAAACCGCGCATAGCGCTGCATGCCTTTGCAGGCAGCGGCATCGAGAATGCTCGATCCGCTAGATGAGCTTACAGAGCACCCAGACACGCGGCCATTTGGCCCGACAGAAACGCGAACGCCAACGACGCCTTCCGTTTCTTCGCGCAAAGCACGTGATGGATAGTTTTCCTGAATCCGGCGAGCCCAACGGTTTTGGCCCTTAGGCGAAGCGCCACGCGCCATAGAAGGCGGTGCAGGCGGTGCCGGTGGCGGTACAACAAGTACAGGCGGCGCAGGCGGCGGGATCGTCGGCTGCGTACGGATTGGCGGAGGCGCCGGCGCGATGTTGATCGGCGGCGGCGGTGCAACCGGCGGAGGCGGTGCCACTTCCTGCGGTTCAGGGGGTGGAGGAGGTTCATCCTCCGGCTCAGGTGGCGGTGGTTCTTCGATATCAACAGTCGTGACACGCTCGATCACTTGCTTGGCTGCTTCAATAGCAAGCCCCGTGACCAGCATGTAACCGACCGCGACGTGAATCAAAGCAACGATAATAATCGCAATAATGCGATTTCCGCTCATCTCTTGGTCAGCGTAAGCCATCCAGTCGCTTTCTCTCCATTACTCTCGCCGGATTTGACCGGCCTTTTGCGTCACCGCAAACGCGCGTCTGCGGAGCCTCGAAATACTCCATCAATCTCCCTGACCGGTTCACGCGGAGCGACCCGGCATGCAAGCGAATCGGTGATGTCATTAAAACTTCGACCTTTTCCCTCGCCGAATTGCCGTCGTTCTTGTCCCCTCAACGTGCAATCCGAGAAAATGCTTTAACGGCCAAGCGGAGCCCAAGCAATCGCTTTATCGGTTCAGTCGCAATTCAGAGCGTGTGGTGTCCTATCTCAAAACAGACTATTGAAACCGTAGCAGAGTTTCTGGGTAGGCCTGCGAACATACCCGAGTGGACAGTTAACACATTGTTAGGATTTAGGTTTTTGCATTTTCGGACAACACTTATTGCTGCGTTTGTCTCGCTGTTGATTGGCTCTGTTATGCCGGTTTCAGCGCAAACAAATTCTGCCGGACAATCCGATCAGTCAGGCCCAACCTATGCCGATTTGGCGGCACTTGCTGATTCTGCTCAGCTGGTTTTGCGAGCAGAGATTCGCAAGCAAGCGGTTGTAGAGCCTGAGCGCGCACCGGGCCTCGCGCCGGGATATGCGCGCCTCTACATTACAGCGCGCACACAGGCTTTACTGAGCGGGAATGCTGCGGTGGGCGAACAGCTCAATTACCTGGCGGATGTCCCGCTCAATGCGGAGGGCAAGGTCCCGCGCTTGAAGCGACTTCAAGTCTTGCTGTTTGCCAATACAGTGCCGGGCAGGCCAGGTGCAGTGCAACTGGTCGCGCCGACCGGACAGATGCAGCATTCCGCTGACATTGAAGCAAGGCTGCGCCCGATCCTGACAGAGCTTGCACAGCCCGATAGCCCGCCGCAGGTGACAGGTGTGCGTGACGCCTTCTCCGTTCGCGGCAATCTGGCCGGCGAATCAGAGACACAGATATTTCTCGATACTCAAAGCGGCACACCTGCATCGATCAGCGTCTTGCGGCGTCCCGGCCGAGTGCCTGTATGGGGCATATCATGGGGAGAGATTATCGATTCGGCAGCCCGTCCGCCTGCACCCAATTCCATCGGTTGGTATCGCTTGGCCTGCGCTTTGCCTGCGCAGCTTCCTGCAAGCGCGCTCTATAGTGATGATGCCGCCGCGCGCCGTCAGGCGGCAGCAGACTATATTTTCGTGAAGCAGTCGCTCGGGCCATGCGCGCGGCGCTTGCCGGTCTTCTGATCGCTTGCCTTGTAAAATGGTACGCAGCAAAGCCAGCCTTTTTCACTTGTAAGACAATTCCTCTCCACAAGCGGCAAGTCAGGCGCTAGGGCGCTCGCGCGCAAGAAGAGAAGGACTTCACGATAATGCACAATACGCAGCGCCCTTTGCGGATCGCTTTGGCTGGCCTTGGTACAGTGGGTGCGGGCGTCATTCGCTTGCTTGAAGCCAATCGCGATGTCATCGCCGCGCGCGCGGGGTGCGAGATTGAAGTTGTGGCTGTCAGTGCGCGCGATCGTAACAAGGATCGCGGTGTCGATCTTAGCCCGTTTGCGTGGGAAGACGACATGACAGCGCTCGCCTCGCGCGATGATGTCGACGTTATAGTAGAACTGGTTGGCGGATCAGACGGACCTGCCCTTGCGCTTGCGCGCACCGCGCTTGAAAATGGCAAAGGCGTTGTCACAGCAAACAAG
Organism: Altererythrobacter sp.; assembly: GCA_011524425.1. Classification (GTDB taxonomy): domain Bacteria; phylum Pseudomonadota; class Alphaproteobacteria; order Sphingomonadales; family Sphingomonadaceae; genus Erythrobacter. The sequence goes on from WTKI01000331.1 coordinate 4,315, forward strand.
GCCATGATTGCGCATCATGGTCTGGCTTTGGCCGAAGCAGCAGAGGCGCGCAATGTGCCGCTCAAATTCGAAGCAGCGGTTGCAGGCGGCATTCCAGTGGTGAAAGGGCTGCGCGAAGGCACTTCTGCCAACCGGATTGAGCGGATCTATGGTATTCTCAACGGAACCTGCAACTACATCCTTTCCGAGATGGAAGACACAGGCGCGGACTTTGCAGAAACCCTGGAAGAGGCGCAGCGGCTTGGTTATGCGGAAGCAGACCCCAGCTTTGACATTGACGGGATCGATGCTGCGCACAAGCTGGCGATCCTCGCTGCGATCGGCTTTGGCGCGCGGATCGACTTTGGCAATGTCCGCACAACCGGCATCACACGCGTTACAGCAGCTGACATCGCGCAGGCCGATGCGCTTGGCTATGTCATTCGCTTGATTGCCGAAGCGGATGTGGAGCAAAGCGAAAACGGCGCGCGCTTGCTCCAACGCGTGCGCCCTTGCCTTGTGTCAAAGGACCATCCGCTCGCACCGGTTGACGGACCGACCAATGCGGTTGTTGCGGAAGGCAATTTCTCCGGCCGCTTGCTGTTTCAAGGCGCTGGTGCTGGCGAAGGCCCAACAGCAAGCGCAGTGGTTGCAGACCTGATAGACATTGCCCGCGATGAAGTCGGCGCGCCGCTTTCGGTGCCGGTTTCTCAGCTGGTCAAAATGGATCCTGTCGAATCAGGCCACCGCGTGGGCCTGACCTATCTGCGCTTTACTGTTGCTGACAGGCCTGGCGTACTTGCTGAGATTACCGCTGCCATGCGCGATGCTGACGTTTCTATTGAGAGCCTTATTCAAAAGGGCCGCATTGGTGATGGCGGGGATGTGCTGGTCGCGATGGTCACTCATGAAGGGCCAGAAAAAAGCGTCACGCAGGCGCTTGATCTGCTCGAAGGGTCAGCCAGCCTTACAGCTCCTCCGCTGGTTCTTCCGATTCTTCCGGATTAACCGCTTGCCCGGCTGGCGGAAGGCCCAGCTCCTCTTTAGTGGGCGGTAAGCCTTCATCATTGCCAAGCGGCGGCAACCCTTTTGCAATTCTGTCAGCATCGGATCCCGGCGGCGCTTCTGGTAGAGCTTCGACATCGATGATCAAAGCTGGTTCTTTAGGACAAGGCGGAATCACGCAAAGTCCGGACACTGTCGCAGGGCCGCGAAAGATGCCTTCGCCTGCAACATCGGGTGCTTGCGGATCATTGGCATAGGCGGTTTCGCGGGCATAACGGGCTTGCGCACTATCAGGGGCCGTTGTTCGAAATTCTCGCTGATCGCGCTGGCGGCGGCAGACGATGATCTCGC
>WTKI01000180.1 GCA_011524425.1 Altererythrobacter sp.
CGATCATCGTGACGGCTCGCCGCCAGTCAGAAACGCTGGCGGAAGTTCCGACCGCGATCACAGTTTTCACTGCAGAAACGCTGGAGAAAACAGGAATCGAGCGGGCGGACGAATTCGTTCAGCTCACACCTGGCGTGACCATTGTGACGGGCACAGCGGAAGCGGGCGACACTCAGATCAACATTCGCGGCATCAATGGCGCGCGCGATGCGGAAAGCTCTGTTGCGCTGGTGGTCGACGGCATCTTGAAGACCAACACGGCCCAATTGAACCAGGACCAGGGTACGCTGCGCCAGATTGAAATTCTCAAAGGCCCGCAGGGCGCTCTGTACGGACGCAATGCAGCAGCAGGTGCAATTGTCATCCAGACTTTGAAGCCTTCCGACATTTTTGAAGGAGGCGCACGTCTCAGCCTTGCTGAAGATGATACCTATTCAGCAAGCGCTTATATCTCCACTCCAGTGGGCGAGGGCGCAGGTTTCGTCCTGTCAGGCAGCTATTCGACCACGGATGGCTTCTTCCGCAACGATTTCCTCGGATCTAACACGATTGATGATCAGGAAATCTGGTCGATCGATGGTCGCTTTGTCGCGGAACTCGGTCCAGCGACAGAAATTGATGTGAAGGCGCGTTATGCGGACCTTTCGGGCGCATCGATCAACTTCAACGCTGCCTTTGCCCTGCCCAATTTCGGCGGTGCTTTCTTCGAAGATGTGAACGAGCATCCGTTCAATTATTATTCGAACATTCGTCCCACCAACGAACAGCAGACGTTTGAAGCATCGGCCAAGATCGAGCATGAATTCGATGCAGTCACTCTGACGGCCTGGGCGCTTTACAGCGATGTTGACCAGGCACTGACGGCCGATGGCACGTCAGCCGACTTTGCGCGCTTTACATTCCCGGGCGCGACGCAGGATTCCATCGATGCGTCAAACTCCTGTTTTGCCACCACCGCTGCATTAACCGGCTTTCCTGTGAACCCTCCCGGTTTCATCGGGACAGTGCCAACACCGTTCATTTTTGACCCGCTGAACGGTTCGACCTTTGGCCCGTACAGTCCGACTACCTGTGACGGAACGCAGCTCCAGATCCGCGAGCAAAGCGATTTCAGTGCGGAGGTTCGTGTTGCTTCGAACGGAGATGGACCGGTTGATTGGCAGCTGGGCGCATATTACCTCCATATCGACCGCCAGGTCGGCGTCAGCCTCGGGGCCGATCTGGGCTTTGGCGTATCTGAAGAGCTGTTTAACCCTGCAGGGTCAACCAACCCGACGACGCAGCTCTATAATGACGATTTCTCGACTGACGTTTATGCGATCTTCGGTTCGCTTGATCTAGAAGTCACTGATCGCCTCGAGCTTGGCTTTGCTGCTCGTTATGACATTGAAGACCGCTCTGTTTCCAGCCTCGTCCCGGACGAGATTGATCCCTTTACGGGCGGACCGATCAATCCAAGCCTTGCCTTTGGCCCGATCCCTGATCAATCGCGCAGCTTTAAGCAGGTGCAGCCTAAAGTTTCGCTGCGCTATCAGGTCAGCGACGACATCAACTTTTATGCAAACTGGGGGATCGGCTTTAAGTCAGGCGGGTTCAATAACCAGGGCTCTGCAGAGATTGTCGATCAGAACTTCAACCAGTTCATCGGCACAAGCGTTCTGATCGAAGACCAATTCCGCAAGGAAACCTCCAGCGCGTTTGAAGCCGGGCTTAAAGGCGAATTGCTTGACGGCCGCGTGACTTTCGATCTGGCGGGTTATCACACCACGATCGACGACATGCAGTTCTTTGAATTCTTCGTTGGCGCATTCGGGCTTCTGCGCGTCGTCTCGAACATCGATGAAGTCGAAGTTTATGGCGCGGAATTGAACCTGACAGCAGAAATCCTGCCTGGCTGGGATATTTTCGGCTCTGCCAATGTGACGGAAAGCGAAATCAAGGAAAATGCCTCGCGTCCTGTGACGGTTGGCAATGAATCGCCTTACACGGCCGATTACACCATCAACCTTGGCACGCAGCTCGACTTGCCGATGACAGACACGCTCGATTTCGTGGCGCGCGCTGACTACCGGATCACTGGCCCGACATGGTTCCACACTCTGCAGGATGATACCAATCCAACGCTGTTTAGCGGGTTGCTGCCGATTTCTGCTCTGGCCTTGCCAGCCTTTGTCGGTGATGCGGATTATTCGCTGACACAGCGCGATGAATTCGCCGTGCTGGATGTGCGGATCGGTGTTGAAACAGAAAGCTGGTCGCTGACTGCCTTTGCAGACAATCTCTTTAACGAGAAATATCTGAACGAAGTCATCCCGGCGGTTGAATTCGGTGGGTCGTTTATCTCGCCAGGCGGCCGTCAACGCTTCGGTGTTGAAGCTGGCTTCAAATTCTAAGCAAAGCCGGGAAGGAACCCTTCGAGTGAGCAGCACAGGCGGAGACGCTAGCAGCAATTACAGCGGCGTCTTTGAAGGGCGCGTTGGCTTCGGAAAGAAGCCGGCGCTCATCCTCATCGACTTTGTCGAAGCCTATTTTGACAAGGATTGCGACCTGTATGCGGGCGTGGAAGACGCGCTCGCTGCAGGGATCGCAATGGTCGAAGCTGCACGCAAGGCTGGCATTCTTGTCATCTACACCAATGTCAGTTTTCATCCCTCGATGAAGGATGGCGGGCGGTTTGCGCAAAAGGTTGCGCCTTTGCGCAATTTTGTCGCAGGCCATCCGATGGGCGCGTGGCCTGAAGGCTTGGCTCCGCGCGAAGACGAATTGGTGATCTCCAAGCAATATGCGAGCGCGTTTTTCGGAACATCGCTCGCCTCGACGCTCACAGCCAATGGCAATGACAGCCTGATCATCACCGGGCTTTCCACCAGTGGCTGTGTGCGCGCGACATGTGTCGATGCCTGCCAGCACGGGTTCATTCCCATCGTTGCAAAAGAGGCGGTGGGTGACCGCCATGCATCTGTTCATGAAGCCAATCTGTTCGACATGAACGCGAAATATGGCGATGTGGTGCCAGTGGCGGAAATTCACGAATACCTGTCGACGCTCGGCTAAGCGCCCCAGAGAATATTCAGGCGAATATTCCCGCAAATATTCAGCAAACTATTCCGGCTTTAACAAGCGGCCTGCAACCGCATCCAACTTAGCAAGCAATTTGGGATCATGCTGGTCAGGCGCTGTAATCACTGCATCATCCAGCGCTGTATCAATCGGTGAGGCCGCTCGCTTCTTAGGTAGCTTAGCGAGAAAGTTGGACACAGTCTGACGTGCCAGTTCGGAGTTTACCTGCATCTGCGCAACCACTTGTCCCACATCAACTTCATCGCCGTCGCGCCAGCAATCATAGTCTGTCACCATGCCCACCAGCGCATAGGGTAGCTCTGCTTCGCGCGCCAATCGCGCTTCCGGCATAGCGGTCATCCCGATGACGTCTGCGCCCCATTGGCGGTACATCCGGCTTTCCGCGCGGGTGGAGAATTGCGGTCCTTCCATCGCGAGATAGGTCGCGCCCGTTGCCAGCTTCCCTTTGGCCGCAGCAATCGCATCGGTGAGCTTCTTGGAAAGCCTGGCGCAGACCGGATCGGCCAGCGAAACATGCGCGACAAAGCCGGAGCCGAAGAAGCTGTCATTGCGGACTTTGGTGCGGTCAATGAACTGCTCGACCACCGCGAAACGCCCCGGCTCAATTTCTTCGCGCAAGGAACCGACAGCGGAAATAGCAATGACATCCGTGCAGCCGGAACGCTTGAGCGCATCGATATTCGCGCGCGCATTGACTTCGCTGGGCGGGATCGGGTGGCCTCTGCCATGGCGCGGCAAAAACCGCACGCGTACATCGCCCACGCGGCCGCACAGGATCTCGTCCGATGGCTTGCCCCAAGGCGTATCGACAGAGATCCATTGCTCGTCTTCAAGACCCTCTATCGCATAGAGGCCTGATCCGCCGATAATCCCGATTGTCCACGGGCTAGTCATGCATTGCATCCCCTAAGAGAATTGAGCGGGCGTCAGTGCGCTTCGACACAAACTTCTGCGCGTTTAGAGCGCTTTGCCTCTACTTGGCAAAGATTTGGTTAGTTTATCCCTAACTTGGCCAAGGCCTTGAACCGCCAACGCCCTATCAAAATAGGTCTCTTGGCGAAATGCAATTGCGTTCGCATGCCGTAATCCCCATCTTAACGAGCATATTATCGAGACGAATCGACTTGAGGAGAGCCCCTATGCCGACCCAATACAAAAACCTCATCAATGGCGAGATGATCACAACCGGCGAATGGCTGGATGTCGTCAATCCGGCAACGGAAGAAGTGATTGGCCAAGTGCCCGCTTGCGGCGCGGCAGAGCTGGATCAAGCGGTTGCCGGTGCGCGCGAAGCGTTCAAGACCTGGAAGAAAACCAGCTTTGAAGAGCGGCAGGCAGCCTGTCTGGCGATTTCAGCGACGATCAAAGAGAATGCAGAAGAGCTCTACCGCCTGCTGACATCCGAACAAGGCAAGCCGCATGAGCAAGCCCAGGGCGAAATCTTTGGCGCTGCGGGAATGTCGAAAGCGCAATCAACCTTGAAACTGGAAGATGTCGTCAATGAAGACAGCGACGAGCGGCTGTCGCGCACACGCCGCGTGCCCGTAGGCGTTGTCGGCGGCATTGTGCCGTGGAACTTCCCTGTCATGATGGCTGTGCAGAAGATCATCCCTGCACTGATGAGCGGTTGCACAATCGTGCTGAAGCCATCGCCGTTCACGCCGCTTACAACGCTGCGCATCGCAGAGCTGATCGCAGACAAGGTTCCGGCTGGCACAGTCAACATCATTACCGGCGAAGATGCGCTGGGCCCGATGATCACTGGCCATCCTGACATCGACAAGATCACGTTCACGGGCTCCACCGCGACCGGCAAGAAGATCATGGAAGGCGCGAGTGCTGACCTTAAACGGATCACTTTGGAGCTGGGCGGCAATGACGCGTCGATCGTCATGCCCGATGCAGACCCGAAGAAAGTGGCAGAGCAATTGTTCTGGTCCAGCTTCTCCAACGCCGGGCAAATCTGCGTTGCAGCCAAACGCGTCTATATTCACGAAGACATTTATGACGAGCTGTCCGCAGCCATTGTTGAATATGCCAAGACTGTGAAAGTCGGCGACGGATCGCAGCAAGGCACAGGCGTTGGTCCGATCCAGAACAAGAAGCAATATGACCGCGTGATCGAGCTGATCGAAGACGCGAAGGACAATGGCTATCAGTTCCTGCTGGGCGGCGATGTGGATCCGTCCGGAACCGGCTATTTCGTGCCTCTGACGATCATGGACAACCCGCCGGAAGATGCGCGGATTGTGGCAGAGGAACAGTTCGGCCCGGTCATGCCGCTGCTGAAATTCTCATCCGAAGACGAAGTCATCACGCGCGCGAACAATTCCGAATACGGGCTTGCCGGCGCGGTTTGGACAGCAGACACAGACAAAGGCGTGGAGATCGCTGAACAGCTTGAAACGGGCACAGTGTGGATCAATGAATATCTGCACCTCTCGCCTTTCACGCCTTTCGGGGGTCACAAACAATCCGGCTTTGGCGCGGAGTATGGC
>WTKI01000211.1 GCA_011524425.1 Altererythrobacter sp.
TGAGCGCAGCAGACCCGCCTGCACCCAGCGCGATACAAAGGATCGCGGTAAAGCCAATCACCGGATGGATCGTACCGGGTGCGGCCAGCAGCCCGCAAATCCCGGTGAAGATCACAAGCGTCATCACACGCGGCTTTGTCAGCGCGAAGAAATCGCGCCAATCAGCGGGCATGGATGCGGTTGCAGTTGTGGTCATGGTTTCTGTCGACATGATAAACTCTTAAAGACGTTTCAGCCAATCAATCAGGATCGCATTGACCTGTTCCGGCTTTTCTTGCTGGGTCCAGTGCCCGCAACCTTTGAGGATATGGCCTTCAACCTGCGGCGCGAACATTTTCGTGAGCCCGACAGGATCCATGGTAGCGCCGAACAGGAAAGTGGCAGGATCGCGCATCCCGCCTATAAACAGCGCGGCTTGTTCAATCCGCTTGCCCTTCCATCCTTGGAGCCATTCAAAGTCGCGCTGGTGATTGCGATAGCGGTTCAGTGGCCCGCGAAAGCCCGATTGCTTGAATTCCGCTTCGTAGAAATCCAGATCAGCCGAGGTCAGCCAAGGCGTTTCCACCGGATCAGGTAAGCCTTCGAGGAACGTCGATCCCAACGGCTTTTCCCAATAATCGCCGGGAGGAACATCACCGCTAATCGAATACATCATCCGGCCAACCCAGTCGCGCGGGTCTGCTTCCGCCTCGGCCTCGGCAACGCCGGGCTCCTGAAAATAATGCTGGTAGAAGAAGCGGCCCTGCGACGTGAAATGCTCTTCATACACTTGTGTAAAGGGTCGATCCGGCACGCCTGCAAACGGCACCGACATCGCTGCAACAGCGCTGAAATGCTGCGGGTGGGTGAGCGTGGAATTCCACACAATCGGCGCGCCCCAATCATGGCCGATCAAGACGGCAGGCTGATCGGGGCTGAGCGCTTGTTTGAGCCCCACCAGATCGCCGACAATGCGCTCCATTGCATAGGCTTCGATGGGTTCCGGTTTGTCAGACCCGCCATAACCGCGCACATCAATCGCGCAGGCGGTAAATCCGGCCTCGGCCACAGGGCCAAGCTGATGCCGCCAGCTATACCAGCTTTCCGGAAAGCCATGGACCATGATAGCGAGCGGAGCCGTGCCTGGCTCTGGTCCTTCCAATGCGCAGCGAAGCGAGAGCTCTCCGCAATCTATCTGGCGCATAGTAGGCATCGGATCAGGTCTCGTCTTTCGTTATGCGAACGGCCGATCCTCGTAAGGACCGGCCGCCAGCATTCAGTCAATTTGCTGCCGATCAGGCCTTGGCAGGCGTGTGATCGTGGTAATCGTGATGATCCTCGATCACTGGCAGTGTTTCAAACTGGTGGAACGGCGGCGGGCTGGACAATGTCCATTCCAGCGTCGTTGCCCCTTCGCCCCAGTAATTGCCTGCCGCTTTCTTGCCGGCTGTGAAGGCGTAAACAAGGTTCGCAAAGAACAGCAGCATCGATCCGGCCATGATGTAATAGCCAAACGAGCTAACCTCATTCCAGAAGCTGTAGGCTTCTGTAAAGTCAGGATAGCGGCGCGCCATGCCCTGCATGCCAAGGAAGTGCTGCGGGAAGAAGATCACGTTCACACCGATGAAGAAGCCCCAGAAATGCAAGTGAGAGAGAAGCTCGGAATGCATCCGGCCGCTCATCTTCGGGAACCAGTAATAGAACCCTGCAAACAGCGAGAACACTGCACCCATGGACAGCACATAGTGGAAGTGTGCCACGACGTAATAGGTGTCGTGAAGGTTATCATCGATGCCGCCATTGGCGAGCACAACGCCGGTCACGCCGCCGACTGTGAACAGGAAGATAAAGCCCAATGCCCACACCATAGGTGATTTGAACTCAAGGCTGCCGCCCCACATGGTTGCAACCCAGCTGAAGATTTTCACGCCGGTCGGAACCGCAATGACCATAGTCGCTGCAGTGAAGTACATCTTCGTGTTTACGTCTAAGCCAACCGTATACATGTGGTGCGCCCACACGATGAAGCCGACAACGCCAATTGCGACCATCGCGTAAGCCATGCCGAGATAACCGAACACAGGCTTGCGGCTGAAAGTCGCAACGATCTGGCTGATCATGCCAAAGCCTGGCAGGATCATGATGTAAACTTCAGGGTGGCCAAAGAACCAGAACAAGTGCTGGTAGAGAACGGGATCACCGCCGCCTGCCGGATCGAAGAAGGTCGTGCCAAAGTTGCGATCTGTCAGCAACATGGTGATTGCAGCAGCCAGCACCGGAAGCGCCAGCAGCAGCAGGAAGGCGGTAACCAGCACTGACCATACGAACAGCGGCATTTTGTGCAAGGTCATACCCGGCGCACGCATGTTGAAAATCGTGGTGATGAAGTTGGTCGCACCCAGGATCGAGCCTGCGCCTGCCAAGTGCAGCGAGAAGATTGCAAAGTCCACCGCCGGGCCTTGCGAGCCTGTCGTCGAGAGCGGCGCATACACCGTCCAGCCAACGCCTGCACCATTGCCAATCGAACCGCCCGGCACAAACATGGAGAACAACAGGCTGAGGAAACCGACAACGGTCAGCCAGAAAGAGATGTTGTTCATGCGCGGGAAGGCCATGTCCGGTGCACCAATCATCAAAGGCACAAACCAGTTGCCGAAGCCGCCGATCATCGCCGGCATAACCATGAAGAAAACCATGATCAGGCCATGGGCTGTGATGAACACATTCCACATGTGGTAATTCTGGTCCATCGAGCTGCTGTCGCCGCCCATGAAATCAACCCAGAATTGCAGATACTGAATGCCGGGCTCTGCCAGTTCCAGACGCATAATGCCGGAAATAGCACCGCCGATGATCCCGGCGATAATCGCGAAGATCAGATACAGCGTTCCGATATCTTTATGGTTCGTCGACATGAACCAGCGGGCAAAAAAGCCCGGCTTGTGGTCCGCATGATCATGCGCGTCATGACCCTCTTGGTGAGCGTCGAAACCTTCTGCGGTGGTTGCCATCGTTCTGTTTCTCTCAGGTCTATTCTATTCAGTTACGCAGCTGGAGCAGCTTCAGCTTCATCGCCTGCGCCCGCTTCTTCAGCTGCGCTTGCGTCGGCCATTTCGCTGCCGGGCAAAGTCCCGCCCTGCTCCAGCACCCACGCTTCCCATTGGTCGCGTGGCAGCGCTTCAACGACCACAGGCATAAAGCCGTGGCGCGCGCCGCAAAGTTCATAGCACTGGCCGTAATACACGCCCGGCTCTTTGATCGTCAGCATGCGCTCGTTCAAACGGCCTGGTACGGCATCCATCTTGAACCAAAGCGACGCGACACCGAAAGAGTGGATCACATCAGCGGCTGTGGTTTGAAGCCGGATCGGCGTGTCAACGGGCACAACCATACGGTTATCAACTGCCAGCTGGTTCGGCTCTCCGTTGGCGAGTGCATCTTCATCGCTCAGCATGTTGGAAATGATCTCGAAGTCGCCATTGTCAGGATAGGAATACCCCCAATACCACTGATACCCGGTCGCTTTCACTGTGATCGCGTCTTCAGGCGGCGTGGTGTATTGCTTTTGCAAAAGCGAGATGGAGGGGATCGCGATACCCACCAGAATCAGAGCCGGAACAACGGTCCAGATGACTTCGATCGCAGTGTTGTGCGTCGTCTTGGAAGGCGTTGGATTGGCACCGCGGCGATAGCGCACAACCACCCATAGCAGCAGGCCAAGCACGAACAGGCTGATTACTGTAATCACTGGAAGCAGCACAATATCGTGCATCCACAAGGCGTATTCGCCATCAGCGGTATACTGATCCTGGAAGGTCAGACTTTTCCACGCATCGTCTTCATACGCGGTTGGCATGCCTTTGCCCGCTTCAGGCGCCATCGGCACATAACCTGCTGTCGTTTCCGCCTCTGTAGCGACCTCTGCCGCTTGGTCCTGCGCCAGGCTGGTTTGCGGCGTTAACGCAAGCACAGCAGCCATGATCAATCCTGCGACGAGGAGATATGCGCGGTTAAGGGATTGCCCCAAGATCATCGAATAACGCTTTCCGTTTGCGTGGCCGGAGCCACCTTCGTAAATCACACAGGCGCTTTGCGCATTTCCAATTGCTGAAAACCCGACCAGAGCCCACCTTTGGCAAATCATGCCAAAGATTGCAGCGCCCTATAGGCGCGCTTGCCGCATGCCTCAAGCGCTTCTAGGGAGAAAATTATGCACCGTTCGATGTGAGTGATGCAATCCAGATCAATTAAGGTAGATTTTGCTTATGACTGATGAAGAAGTGCTGTCCGAGTTTCGCAGCTGCGGCGCCTTGCTCGAAGGGCATTTCAAGCTCTCCTCAGGGCGGCACAGCGCGCAATATCTGCAATGCGCCCGCGTTTTGATGAACGGCGAACGTGCCGGGAACCTGGCACGGGCTCTTGCGCAAAAGATCCCGCGCGAGATTCGCTCCGAAGTGGACGTGGTTGTCTCGCCAGCAATGGGCGGACTGATCATCGGGCATGAGATGGGCCGTGCTTTAGGCAAAGACGCGATCTTTCTGGAACGGCCCGATGGTGAGTTTCACTTGCGCCGCGGATTCGCTTTAGAGCCAGGCGCGAAAGTGCTGATGGTAGAAGATGTGGTAACCACCGGCCTGTCCAGCCGCGAAGCGATCGAAGCCGTAGCGAACGAAGGCGGCGAAGTGATTGCAGAGTGCTGCTTGGTTGACCGATCAGGTGGTTCTGCCGACTTAGGGGTGCCTTTGACCCCGCTTCTGTCACTTTCAGTACCAAGCTATTCCGATGAGGAAATTCCGCCGGAATTGGCAGCGATTCCAGTGACTAAGCCAGGGAGTCGCGCTGCGTGACTCCAGCCCGGCTAAGATTGGGCGTGAACATCGATCACGTCGCTACCATCCGCAATGCGCGCGGCGGGGATCACCCTGATCCTGTCCGCGCGGCGGAAATTGTTGCACGTGTTGGCGGCGATGGAATCACAGCGCACCTTCGCGAAGACCGCCGCCATATTCGTGACGCTGACTTGCAGCGCATTCAGGAAGCGACGGACTTGCCGCTCAATCTGGAGATGGCAGCAACCGAGGAAATGCTAGAGATTGCCCTGCGCCATAAGCCGCATGCCGCATGCATTGTCCCGGAAAAGCGGGAGGAACGCACAACAGAAGGCGGGCTTGATGCGGCCGGTTTGCACAACCAGCTAGCGCCGATTGTTACGCGTCTTGCTGATGCTGGGATTCGCGTCAGTCTGTTTATCGAAGCCACAGAGCGGCAATTGGATGCAGCCCTCCGCCTCGGGGCACCTGTGGTCGAGTTTCACACCGGCGAATACGCGCATGCCCATCTGGACGGCGACAATGACAGGCTTTCCAGCGAGTTAAAGCGCATATCGGATATGGCAGCTTTGGCAGCCAAGAACGGGATCGAGCCGCATGCAGGCCATGGTCTGACATACGAAAACGTCCAGCCAATTGCCGCCATCCCACAGCTCGCGGAACTCAATATCGGGCACTATCTGGTTGGCGAAGCGGTGTTTGTAGGTCTTGAAGCTGCCGTGCGCCGCATGCGCGATTTGATGGATGAGGCCCGCTGA
>WTKI01000350.1 GCA_011524425.1 Altererythrobacter sp.
GGATGCCATTTACTCATTGGTTCTCAGACTGACCCAAATCCCCCGCCTGTTGGCGTTACGATTTCCACTGCATCGCCGGGTTCAACCTTTGCTTCGCCGCAGCCACCCAGATCCTCGCGCGAGCCGCCACCGCGCACAATCGTATTGCGCCCCACACGTCCGTCCTCGCCGCCTTGCAAGCCGAGCGGCGCGACTGAGCGGTGCTCTGACAGGATCGCGCATTCCATCGGCTCAAGGAAACGAATGCGGCGCGTGATCCCGTCGCCCGCGTTCCACCGGCCCTTCCCGCCTGAACCGCGATCAATCTGAAACGCATCCAGCACCACGGGGAAGCGATGCTCCAGCACTTCAGGATCGGTCATGCGGGTGTTGGTCATATGGGTGTGGACAGCGGCGGCTCCGTCAAAACCGGGGCCAGCTGGCGCTCCTGAACAAATCGTCTCGTAATATTGATAGCGGTCATTGCCGAAGGTGAGATTGTTCATCGTGCCTTGTGCGGTGCCAAGCCGCCCGAGTGCTGCGAACAGACAATCGGTGACCGCTTGGCTGGTCTCGACATTGCCTGCGACAACCGCGGCGGGAAATTCCGGATTGAGCAGCGAACCTTCGGGGATGATCAGCTCCAGCGGGCGCATACACCCCGCGTTCAACGGAATGTCGTCCGCGATCAGACAGCGGAAGACATACAGCACCGCCGCCTGCACCACCGCACGCGGCGCGTTGAACGCGCTATCTGCCTGCGGGCTGGTGCCAGTGAAATCGATCCGCGCGGTGCCGCTCTCTTGGTCCGGCGTAATCGCGACAGTGATGACAGCACCGCTATCGAGCGCGAGCTCGAATGACCCGGCCTCCAGCTCTGCAATCAGCCGCTTTACGCAATGCTCTGCATTGTCCTGAATATGGCCCATATAGGCATGGACAGTGGCAAGGCCGTGTGCGGCGACCAGCTTGCGCAGCTCTGCCACGCCCGCGGCGTTCGCTGCTGTCTGCGCCATCAAATCCGCGATATTCTGCGGGATATTGCGCGCAGGATATGGCGCATCGGCAAAGACGGCTTCGATCCGCTCGGTCATGAATGTGCCGCGCTCGACCAGCTTCACATTTTCCAGCAGCACGCCTTCTTCATGGATGGTGCGCCCGCGCGGTGACATGGAGCCGGGCGTGATGCCGCCCACATCCTCGTGATGCGCGCGGCTGGCGACGAAGAACAAAATGGTCTCATCCGCCTCGTCAAACACCGGCGTGACCACTGTAATGTCCGGCAGATGAGAGCCGCCATTATGCGGGTTGTTCTGCACGAAGACATCGCCGGGATGGATAGCCTGCCCGCTTGCAAGGATAGTCTTCACGCTGGCATCCATAGAGCCTAGATGCACCGGCACATGCGGCGCATTGGCAACCAGATCACCGCTCGCATCAAAGATCGCACAGGAAAAATCCAGCCGTTCCTTCACATTCACGGATTGCGACGTGTTGCGAAGGACAATGCCCATCTGCTCTGCAATCGACATGAACAAATTGTTGAACTTCTCCAGCGTGACGGGGTCCACCGCCAAGCCGGAATTCTGACGCTGCGAAACTGCCGCATGATGCGTGAGCAGCAAATGGCCGAGCGCGTCGATTGTACCGCTCCAGCCGGTTTCAATGATATTTGTGCCTGTAGGTTCGATCAGGATCGCAGGGCCTTCAATTGTATGCCCTTCACTTAAAGACTGCGCGTCATAAACAGGCGCGTCATGCCATGCGCCCTGACTGTAGATCGCGCGTATCGCAAGCGGGGATAGCGCGCCATTTTCAATCTCCGGCTTTGCTGTGTGCTCCTGTGTTGCAGCGGCGCTTTCGCTATGAACCACCAGCGTATCAAACAGCACAGTCTTGTCTGGCGCGACAAAGCCAAAGGCACGTTTGTGCGCGGCTTCAAATTCAGCTTTCATAGAGTGTGCATCGCTAAGAGGCACAGCGATGCTTGTTTCAGTACCGTGGTAGCGAAGCAGCCCAACATACTGATGTGAAAGGCTTGCCGATTGAGCACCTTGCCGACCAAGCTCAGCTGTATTGTCCGACGTCAGCTGAGCGGCAGCGCTTTGCACTTGCGTCAGGGTATGGTCATCTAAAGGCTTGTCGATGACCTGTTGCTGCTCTGTGCCGATGCTCGCAAGGCCCATGCCATAGGCGGACAGGACACCGGCAAAGGGGTGCAGCAGGATGCGGCTTATGCCCAAGCGCTCTGCCACAGCGCAAGCATGCTGGCCGCCCGCTCCGCCAAAGCAATTGAGCACATAATCGCGCACATCATGCCCGCGCGCGATGGAGATTTGCTTGATCGCTTGCGCCATGTGCTGCGTCGCGATGTCGAGAAAGCCTTCCGCGACATCCTCTGCTTTGCGGCCATCGCCAAGCGCATCGGCGATCTCTTCAAATGCCTGCTGAGCGGCTTCCGGATCAAGTGGCTGATCATGCGCTGGTCCGAAGATCGAAGGAAAGAAATCCGCTTGCAGCTTGCCGCATACAAGGTTGGCATCTGTCACAGCCAGTGGCCCGCCTCTGCGATAGCACGCAGGTCCTGGATCAGCGCCCGCTGATTGCGGGCCGACGCGAAAGCGGTATCCGTCAAATTGCAGGATCGATCCGCCGCCTGCCGCCACTGTGTGAATGCTAAGCATGGGCACGCGCATGCGTACGCCTGCAACCTCTGTCTCATAGGCTTTTTCGAATGTCCCTGCATAATGCGACACGTCGGTTGATGTGCCGCCCATATCGAAGCCGATGATTTTGCTGAAACCGGCTCTACGTGCCGCTTCAACGCAGCCGACCACACCGCCTGCAGGACCCGATACAATGGCATCGCGACCGCGAAACAGGCTTGCATCGGTAAGCCCACCGGAAGATTGCATGAACAAGACTTGGCCCGGCTCCGGCTCTTGGTCAAAGGCCGCTGCAATCCGGTCAACATAGCGTTTGAGCACAGGTGAGAGATAAGCATCAACCACTGTGGTCTCGCCGCGCGGAACAAGCTTGGTTAGCGGGCTAACATCGTGGCTAGTGGAGATTTGCGTAAAACCAATGTCGCGCGCGATTGCAGCCAAGCGCTGCTCATGCGCGGGAAATTTGTAAGCGTGCATAAGAACAATCGCGAGCGATCGAATACCGCAATCATAGGCTTGGACTAGCTCCGCACGGGCTTGCGCGTCGTCCAATGCGCACTCAATCGTGCCGTCATCGCGCACCCGCTCATCAACCTCGATGACATGGTCATACAGCAGTGATGGCTTTTCTATGTTGAGCGCAAAAGTTTTTGGCCGAGCTTGCGTGCCGATTTCCAGCGCATCACCCAGCCCGCGCGTGATCACCAACGCACTGCGCTCGCCTTTGCGCTCTAGCAGGGCATTGGTCGCGACCGTCGTGCCCATCTTGATCGCGAGGATCCGGTCTCTTGGAATAGGCTGAGAAGCGGCAAGCCCCAGAGACTGGCGGATCGCATGAAGCGCTGCGTCTTCATATTGTCCTCGATTTTCAGACAGATACTTGGCTGTTTGCAAGCGCCCCTGCGGATCGCGCGCGACCACGTCCGTGAAAGTTCCTCCACGATCAATCCAGAATTCCCATTGGTTCAGCGCGCTTTGGATTGGCATTTCCCTCGTCCTGACACTGCGCTGTCTGTGACGCAGGAGAGCGAGTGATGCAACGCTACAAGTCTAGGATCAGCGGGAAAGCTGACAATCAGGCGACGCGCAGATTGCCCTTTGATGCGGAAGCTTCGCTAGCAGAATTCCGCGGAGCCGGGCGTCCGATGTGATAACCCTGGAAGCATGCGCAGCCCAGACCCTCCAACACATGCATTTGATCTTCTTCTTCAATGCCTTCTGCTGTCACATCGATTTTGAGCGAGCCGGCAAGCGAAACAATAGCCGATACAATGGCTTCGCTGCGGCGCGAACCAGAAGCAGCTTGTTGCACAAAGCTGCGATCAATTTTGATCATGGAGAAACGGATCTTTTCGATATAGCCGAGCGAAGAATAGCCGCGGCCAAAGTCATCGAGCGCAAAGCACACGCCCAGCTTGTCCAAGCTGGCAAGCAAAGCATCCAGCTCTTCATCCATTTCAAGCAGCATGGTTTCTGTCACTTCCAGCACCAAGCGTTCTGCCGGAAGGCCACTTTTTGCCAGCGCTTCTACAACTGTGCCAAGGAAGGCGTTGGTTGAAAGCTGCAATGCCGAAATGTTGACGTTGAGCTTGATCGTTTCAGGCCAGTTGGCCGCTTCCTGACATGCTGTGCGCAAGAGCCACGCGCCCAGGCTTTCAATCAGCATGGTTTCTTCGGCGATCGGGATAAACACATCCGGCGGAATATTGCCGCGCTCCGGATGTTCCCAGCGCATCAGCGCTTCATAGAATTTAACTTCGCGATCTGCACCACGCACGATTGGCTGATAATGGATCGACAGCTCACCATTTTTCAGAGCGTTGGCCAAGTCGTTCTCCAACTGAGCCTTGTCTTCGAGCTTCATGCGCATGTGCGGGTGATAGACAACGGCAGTGCCGCGGCCGCGCGCTTTCGCTTCGTAAAGCGCAAGGTCAGCGTCAGTCATCATGCCGCTGTTGGTCTCTGCGTCTTCACCGATCACAGCAATGCCGACTGACGCGCCGACATTCATTTCAAATCCATCGATTTCAAATGGCTCGCTCACCCGAGCGATGAGTTCGTTTGCAACAGGCAGCGCCTCAGCTGAATTGTCTATGTCGGTAAGGATCACAGCAAACTCGTCGCCGCCCAGACGCCCCATTATGCCGCTCTCACCAACCACATTGGCAAAGCGCTCACCAAGTTGGGCGAGCAATTGGTCTCCTGCCGCATGACCATAGACGTCATTGACTTGCTTGAAACGGTCAAGATCGACCAGCATCAGCACGCTCGCATCTTCGCCAGCCATGCGCTTTGCCAGTTGCTGGTCCAATAATTCACTGAAGTAGTCGCGCGAAAACAGCTTGGTAAGGCTGTCATGCCGCGTCACGTAAGTCAGTTTCTCATTGGCATCGGAAATCGCCGCTCTGCTGCGACTGACATTGCGCAAAATCAGCAAGGTGCCTGCCACTGTGAGTACAGCGAACAAGATTCCCAAGGTCAAAAGGAGCAGCTTGTTTTGCTGTGCTTCCAGCTCAACATCCTTAGCTTGCTTTTCTGCTGAGAGACGAGCAATCCGCGCCTCGCGCTCGGCCGCATCAAACCGGGCAGCGAGAATGGCATTGTTTGCCTTCGCTGTCAGATCGCGCGCCTGACTGTCGAGCCGACCGAACGCTTCCAAATGGTCGGCTGCAAGCCGGTAGTTTCCGAGCCCGCGATAGACCTTGTAAGCCGTTTCATGAAAGTCACGGAAGAAAGGCGATGTATTTGCCAGGTCCTGACCTTCAAAGGTCCGCGCGAGATAGCTTTCTGCTCGCATCAAATTGCCTCGCTCCAGCGCAATCTGGCTGCGGACGCCATACAGGAACGGCGCCCATTCCTGCCAGTCCAAAATCATCACAAACATCAATGAGCACA
>WTKI01000081.1:0-1544 GCA_011524425.1 Altererythrobacter sp.
CATGAATGTGACAACAGAAATTATGATTGAACGAGAAAAAGAAGGTGTATGGGACGGGGTCCGCAATCACCGGGCGAAGAACAATCTTGCAGCGATGAAAGTCGGCGAAGAAGCCTTCTTTTACCATTCGCGTGAAGGGCTGGAGATTGTCGGCATTTGCGAGATCAGTGTTGATGGGATCATGGATCCCACTGACCCCGAAGGGAAATGGGCTGCAGTCAAGGTAAAGCCAAAGACGAAGCTTCCGACACCTGTGACGCTTAAGCAGATCAAAGCCGAGCCGAAGCTTGCGGATTGCGAATTGGTACGGCTCTCGCGTTTGTCAGTTGCTGAGATTACTCCGGCCGAATGGAAGATCATCTGCAAGATGGGCGGGCTCTAAGGTTGTTTGTCGTGACCTTCTGACGAGGGGTTTTGTCCGCCCGATTAAACCCGCTTTTTCCACAAGTTACCCCGGCGCGCTTAGTTAATGTCCCGTGCTGTGACACGCGGTGAGTTTCCCCTAGGTTTTGGTTACGAAATCGTTAAGAAATGGGCCATGAGAAGAACTTTGGTCCTAACCGACGAGCAATCACGTCACCCGTTCAGGTCGACATTGCCAGCCCATGTCCGCTCCGATGAATATGCGGCGCCTGCAGAAAGCCTGTGGCGGCTTACACAGCAGGACGTGCAAGGCTTTGCCAGCACCTATGTCGCCGTCTTTGCAGCGGTATTGGTCTTTATAGCCTGACTTCTAAGGCCAAAGCTCTCGTTCAGGGCCTGCCTTCAATTCCGACAGGATGTGGATCTTCAAGCTCTGCTTGATGCAGGCGTTTGCCTAGCCATGAAGAAATGAGGCACATGGCTGCGCTCAGCAGGACCTGTTCTACGACCGGCACGCCAGCGGCGCTCAAACCCAAAGCAATGAGAGAGCCTACAACCATCGCTCCGGAATTGACGATGTTGTTGGCTGCGATAGTGCGTGCAGTCTCGTCCGCTTTGCTGCGTGTGGTTAGGAAAGCGTAAAGCGGGACAACGAACATTCCCCCTGCAATCGCAATGCCTAGCAATGTCAGCATGATCGCGCTTGCTAGCGGCCATGACAGGAATTCACCGACTCCCATGATTTCCGATATTTCGTAGGACTGCCACAATCGGCACACGACATAGAACGCAACCACAAACAGGCCCATCACAACCACGCATACTGGCGCATATCGAGCAGAGACTTCTCCTTTCAGCATGGCATTGATCGATACAGAGCCAATCGCGATCCCGATCGAAAAGACCACAAGGAACAAGCTTGCGACTTCTTTCGATGCCATCAGCGTGTTCTTCGCCAGCGGCGGGAACTGGATGAACAGCACTGCGCCTATGGTCCAGAAGAAGCTGATTGCTATGATCGCGTAGAAGATCTGCTTGTCATGCATTGTGTTGCGGATCAGCGCGTAAGATGCGCGCAGGATATGCCGGTCAAGCTTCTGGACTTGCCCGAGTGGCGGCGCGTCAGGAATGGAGCGGCTGGTCAGATAGCCGATGATGGAGGTCACGATGATCCCGCCAGC
>WTKI01000081.1:1644-5532 GCA_011524425.1 Altererythrobacter sp.
GGAAGCTCATAGCCGCGCCAGGCCAGATAAAGCCCTGTGGCGCCGATCAGCATCAGGACAATTTCGAAGGCTTTGACTTTGCGCACGATGGCTGCCTTGTCGCGCATGTCTGCCAATTGTCCTGCCAAGGCCGAAAGAACGAAAAACGGCAGAATAAACAGAGCTGACGCAACCGCGCTGAAGGTCGCTTCTGTGCTTTCATCATTGTAGATCGAATAGACGACAAACAGCACCATCGCTGTCTTGTAGAGATTGTCATTGAATGCGTTGAGCAGCTGCGTGCAAAACAACGGCAAGAACCGGCGGCGGTTCAGCAGATGAGTGCTCGTCGTCATGTGCGACAGCCAAACCTTTTCGCGGCAGTGTCCTTCTCCAGGTGCTTGCCATAAGCGAAACAGACGGGGGAACAACCCACAATACAGGTGGCCCTGTATCTTTTACCCGGCGCAACGACACGCTAGAGAAGCTTCATGTTGACTTTGCCCAACATTCTCACGCTATCCAGAATTTTTGCCGTTCCGCTGCTGGCATTCTTTCTGTGGTGGCCGGATTGGAAGCTGGGTTATCTGATCGGGTTTGTCCTTTACTGTCTGATCGGGATTACCGACTATTTCGATGGCTACCTTGCCCGCTCGCAGGGGACAGTTTCGAAGCTCGGCATTTTTCTGGACCCGATTGCGGACAAGATCATGGTCGCTGCGGTCATTCTGGTTTTGACCGCACAAGGTTATCTTCGCGGGCCTATTGTCGGCGACTTCCATGTCTTTGCCGGGCTGATTATTCTTGTAAGAGAAATAGCTGTATCGGGCCTGCGCGAGTTTTTGGGCGGTCTGCAAATCTCTGTACCGGTGTCGCGGCTTGCAAAATGGAAAACCACCTTCCAGCTCGTTTCGCTGGGAGCATTAATCGGGGGCGGTGGACTGTTCGGCCCGCCTTGCACGAGCGCCTTTGTCGATTGCAAGCCGATGAGCGACCAGATCGTGCATCTGATTGGCCTAGGCAGCCTGTGGGCTGCCGCCATCCTGACGCTGGTAACCGGTTGGGACTATCTGCGCGTCGGCCTGAAACACATGGATTGATCTCGCCTTGAGAGCATCTCATCTGGAATGATCCGTTTCCGAGCTGGTTAGCGGAAACCCAAAGCTTACCTCACGCGTAGTTTCAGCACACATCAAGAACTGAGCCCGAAGGCCGCACGATGGAAGCACCTCGCCATTTGCGGGGTGTTTCCTCGCGCCTATCAACCTCTTCTCAACCTCTTGGCTGTAGCTAAGCTCGCATGAGTGCAACAGTGACATCTTTGCTTGGGGTTTTCATGAAGGTCGGCTGGGTAGCCTTGATCTTCAATGAAGTGCGTGGCGTGATCCTCGCTGTTCCCGTTCTTTATGCGATGTACCAATCGGGCGGGACAGCCATGGCGATCTGGCTCGGATTCTGCTCGCTTGCAGGAATTGCTCTTTCAGTGATTGTGCCTTTGTTCGCTGCAAGGAAGGTCCAGCGCTACGTTGAGAAAAAGCAGGCTGAAGCGGAACCCGCGATAGCCTGATTCCTGTCGCGCTATCCAGCGCGGAGCTCTTCTGCCAGCAATTCGAAATCTTTCGCGCGCGGGCTGTTCTTGCGCCAGATGAGCGCGATTTCGCGGCTTGCGCTCTTTGACTTAAGCGGCCTTGCGACAACTTGTGTCCCATCAAGAATGCCTGCCTCCAGCGCCATTTCCGGCAGCATGGTCAGGCCCAGATCATTATCGACCATCTGGACCAGAGTGTGCAGGCTTGTGCCGATCATGGTTGCAGAAGCGCGCAGTTCTGGGCGGTTACATGCTGCTAGCGTGTGTTCGCGCAGGCAATGCCCGTCTTCCAGCAGCAGCAGGCGACCTTCATCGATCATCGTCGGCGGGATTTCTGCTGGCGGATCGCGCGGATCATCCTTGGGAAATGCTACGAACAGACCATCATCAAGGATATGGGCGAAATCAACTTCGCCGGTATCAAAAGGCAAAGCGAGCAAAACACAATCCACGCGACCATGCTGCAGCGATTCAACGGCATCGGCACTGGTTTCCTCGCGCAGCAGCAGCTTCAAATCGGGCCGCTCTTGCTTCAGGCGCGGAAGAATACGTGGCAGCATGAAGGGCGCGATCGTAGGGATCACACTCATGCGCAATTCGCCGGACAAAGGCTTGCCCGCGGCTTGTACAAGGTCTGAAAGTTCTTCGGCTTCGCGCAGCAATTTGTGCGCTTTAGCAACCACTTGTTCGCCTAAGGCCGTAAAGCGCACTACGCGGCGGCTCCGCTCGACCAATGTCACGCCGAGCAGCGATTCCAACTCGCGAATGCCCGCTGACAGCGTGGATTGGGACACAAAGCTCGCATCAGCCGCACGCCCGAAATGGCCATGCTCGTGCAAAGACACGAGATATTGCAGCTGCTTGATAGTGGGAAGGTAAGTGGACACTGAGCCGCTATTCCGCCGCCAACGCTTCTTCCATGCTCGCTTGCATGTCGTCGATATGGGTCATGGAAAGCTTGCCGTCTTTGACAGCGAAAGCGAGCTTGCCTTCAACCAGTTCCAGAGCGTCACGGCCAAAAACTTCATAACGCCAGCCTTGCAGCACGGGCAGGTCGCGCACACCGGCGGCAAGCGCTTCCATCTCGTCAGCTTTCGTAAGCAGGCGCGCAGCACAGTCAATCTCGCGCGCGCGGATTTTCAGCAGCAGCTTGAGCAAGTCGGCCACCAATGCGCCTTCTTTGCCTAGCGGCGCGCCACGCTTCATTTTCTCCGGCATTTCGCTTTTGTCGAGTGGCTGAGCATGTGCGATGATTTTCATCAGACGTTTGCCGATGTCATTGTCGCGCCATGCAGCGGACAGCCCGCGCACCTTGGCAAGGTCCTTCTGCGCCTTAGGCGGATGGCTCGCAATATCTGCCAGGGTTTCGTCGCGCATGATCCGGCCACGCGGAATATTCTTGTGCTGTGCTTCGCCTTCGCGCCAAGAGGCGAGGGCCTTTAAACGTCCAAGCACTTGCGGGTTGCGCCCCGGCTGACGGATACGGCGCCAGGCTTGGTCGGGATCGGTTATGTAGTTCGATGGATCAGCCAGCTTATCCATTTCTGCATTGAGCCATGAACCGCGATCGGTCTTGATCAGCTTTTCCAGCATTTTCGGGAATATCTGCGCCAGATGGGTGACATCTCCGATGGCATATTCAATCTGCCGGTCCGTTAACGGACGGCGGCTCCAATCGGTAAAGCGCGCGCCTTTATCGACAGTAACACCCTGCCAGGTTTCAACCAGGTTAGCATAACCGATCTGTTCGGACTGGCTGATCGCCATCATCGCGATCTGCGTGTCAAAAATGGGGTGCGGGGTCTTGCCCGTCATATTGACGATGATCTCGACATCCTGTCCGCCCGCGTGGAAGACCTTCAGGACGTCTTCATTCTCTGTCAGCAAATCGAGCAGAGGAGTGAGGTCGATGCCGTCAGCCAATGGATCCACTGCAGCGGCTTCGTTTTCGTCGCCAATCTGGACCAGACACAGTTCCGGCCAGTATGTGTTTTCGCGCATGAATTCGGTGTCGACAGCGACAAATTCGGATTTCGAGAGGCGTTCACACAGCGCTGCTAGCGCGTCAGTCGTTGTAATAAGGTCGTGTATTTTCATTCGTCTTTTCTTCTTGCGGAGCGGAGTACCGCTCTCGGGCCTTTGGCCCATATCGTTAGGTCAGCCTTGACAAAGCCACCCTCTTGCCCTGTTAGCGCGCGCTTGAAACCGCTAGAGGTAAACCCGCGACTTTTTCTTGCGCGCGCCTTTAGCGCCTTACACCCAATTAGGACAAGATTTTAGATGCACGCCTATCGTTCCCACAACTGCGCACAGCTTTCCGC
>WTKI01000050.1:0-3640 GCA_011524425.1 Altererythrobacter sp.
GATTTGAAGGAGCCATAACTCCAAGCACGATCCCATTCTCCAGGAGATATAAAGCTATCTTTATATTTGCAAATGAAGTGTCGGGGGTTTAGAGCCCCCGACCAATGAAGCATGCGTGAGCATGCAAAGAGATTTATGATTCACTAGGAGAATGTGCGTGGCTGAAGCTGCACAAGATTACGTCATCAAGGATATCGCGCTGGCTCAATACGGCCGTGACGAGATCGCAATAGCTGAAACAGAAATGCCAGGCCTTATGGCGCTTCGCGAAGAATATGGAGAAGCACAGCCGCTCAAAGGCGCGCGGATCACTGGTTCTTTGCACATGACCATTCAGACCGCAGTTCTTATTGAAACCCTTGTTGCATTGGGCGCGGAAGTGCGCTGGGCAACTTGCAACATTTTCTCAACACAAGATCACGCTGCAGCTGCCATTGCTGCAGGCGGCATCCCAGTCTTTGCGATCAAGGGCGAGACACTGGCGGATTACTGGGACTATGTTGGCCGTATCTTTGACTGGTCGACAGACAGCGATCCGGATTTGACCGCGAATATGATCCTGGATGACGGCGGCGATGCGACAATGTTTGCACTGTGGGGCGCTCGCATTGAAGCGGGTGAGGAATTGCCGGCTCCTGCAAACGCGGAAGAGATCGAATTTCAGCGCGCGCTGAAGGCGTTTGTTGCAGCCAAGCCCGGCTATCTCACCAAGAGCGTTGACAACATCAAAGGTGTCTCGGAAGAAACCACAACTGGCGTCATGCGGCTTTACCAGATTGCCAAGCAAGGCAAGCTGCCTTTCCCCGCGATCAATGTGAATGACAGTGTGACCAAATCTAAGTTCGATAACCTTTATGGCTGTAAGGAATCGCTGGTTGACGCGATCCGCCGTGCAACTGACGTAATGCTGGCCGGCAAGGTCGCTTGCGTCGCTGGCTATGGCGACGTGGGCAAAGGCTCTGCCGCGTCGCTGCGAGACGGCGGCGCGCGCGTCATGGTAACGGAAATCGATCCGATTTGCGCACTTCAGGCTGCCATGGACGGCTATGAAGTCGTTTCCATGGATGAGGCGGTCAAGCGAGCAGATATCTTTGTCACTGCCACTGGAAACGAAGACGTCATCACCGGCGAGCACATGAAAGCCATGAAAAATATGGCTATCGTCTGCAACATTGGCCACTTCGACAGCGAAATCCAGATTTCAGCTCTGGACAATTACGAATGGAAAGAAATCAAGGAAGGAACCGATCTGGTCACATTCCCTGACGGTTCTTCAATCCTTGTCCTTGCGAAGGGTCGCTTGGTCAATCTGGGCTGCGCAACCGGCCACCCCAGCTTCGTGATGAGCTCCAGCTTTACTAACCAGACCTTGGCACAGATCGAATTGTTCACGAAGTCAGAAGACTACAAGAACGAAGTGTATGTCCTGCCTAAGCATTTGGACGAGAAGGTCGCTGCGTTGCACTTGGAGAAGCTCGGCGTCACGCTGACTCAGCTTAGCCAGAAGCAAGCCGATTACATCGGTGTGCCGCAAGCAGGCCCGTTCAAGCCTGACCATTACCGCTACTAAGTGGAGCGGGTCTTTCCCGCTTGAAATTTCCAGCCCTCGCAAATCGTCGTATTTGCGGGGGCTTTTCGTATCGTCGCCAGTTGCATCCGGCGCGCCGCGCGCATAGCTGAGTGAGATGGACGTATCGCCTGACATTCTGGCCTTGATTGGATTGCTGCTTGCAGCATGGACAATTGGTGCCGCCATGCTGATGATGCGTGCTGCCCGTACATCACGCCGCGTCAATGCCATGCGCGAGAGTTTGAAGCGCAGCCAACGTATGATTGATGCGGCTCCGGCTGTGCCGGTTTTAGTACGCACAGATGGAGCAATTGAAGCAGGTGAACGGTTGGCGACGTGGCTTGGGTTGGATCGTGCGCCCCGCTTTCTAAGCGAATTGCATGGTGAAGACGGGGCCGGGCTTGGTAAAGCGCAAGTCGAACAGATTTCTGATGCAGTCAAAGCATCGCAACAAACGGCACAACCTTTTCGTTTGGTGATGACACCGCCAGGTTCAACGCGCAGCCTTGCCGTGGCAGGAACGCGCGCAGACCCTTCTATCTGGCCCGGCGGCGCGGCGTTGCTGTGGATCTTTGATTTCTCCGATAGCGAGCGTGAATTAGCGCAGCTGCGGGAAACAGCACATCGCGCTCAGCATGATTTCGCCGCATTGGTCGGCCTTATCGAAGCAGCACCTATCCCGATGTGGTTTCGTGGTCGTGACACTAAGCTAAGGCTTGTGAACCGCGCCTATGTTGAAGCGGTTGGAGCAGAAGACGCGGAACAGGTAATAGAAAAGCAGATCGAGCTGCTTGAGCCCTCTGATGGCAAAGAGCCTGGCCAGTTGGCCGCAGAAGCTGCAAAGCAAGCTGAACCAGAAGAGCGCATTGTACCCACCACCGTGAGCGGTGAGCGAAGATCATTGCGGGTTAGCGATTTGGCTGTTGGGCGCGAAGGCATCGCCGGATATGCGATCGACATCGAAGAGCTGGAGCAGCAAGCACGTGATTTCAGAGCGTTTCGCGATGCACAGCGCGCGATGCTGGATCAGCTTTCAGTGGGTGTCGCTCAATTCGATCCGCAAGCTCAATTGGTGTTTGCGAACCTGCCGTTTCAGCGCTTGCTGGATTTGAGCGGGAGCGCTTTGGCTGAGCGCTTGCCTTTCGATCGCTTTCTGGCTGACGCACACGATAAGGGCAGGACGCCTGGCGTGCGCGATTTTCCCGCCTGGCGGCAAGAGCATCTGAACTGGTTTAACCTGCGCGAGACGCAGGAAGAGTTCTGGACCCTCGGCAGCGGCGAACATTTGCGGATTATCGGACAGCCGATGCCAGATGGCGGACTTGTCCTCATCGCGGAAGACCAGTCTGAACAGCTCGCTCTTTCAGCCACGCGCGATACTCTGCTGCGCACCCGCACGGCAACTCTTGATAGTCTGTTTGAAGCGATTGCAGTGTTTGCACCCGATGGATCGCTGCAATTATGGAATCGCAGTTTTGGCGGCACATGGGGGCTTGAGCCGGATCTGCTGGATTCGCACCCGTCGGTTGATGACTTGCTGGCTGCGATAGAGCCGAACCTCGCGCGTCCAGAGCAAGTGCAAGCCATCGGAGAGATCATCCGGACTGCCACACTGGACAGAAAGGAAAAGGGTGGTCGGATTGATCTGGCAGACAACCGCACTCTGGAATTTGCCGGTGTTCCCTTGCCTGACGGCAATGGCCTTTTGACTGTCCTCGACATTACAGATTCGCAGAATGCAGAGCGCGCGCTGCGTGACAGAGCGCAAGCGCTGGAAGATGCTGACACAGTGAAGTCGCGCTTCCTTGCCAATATGTCCTACGAGTTCCGCACGCCGCTAACTTCCATTGCAGGGTTTGCGGAACTGATCGAAAGTGGGGTGGCGGGTCCTGTTTCCGACCAAATGGCGGAATACATCACCGCCATCCTCGATTCTGTCGCGCGGCTCAGTGAACAAGTCGAAAATGTCCTTGATCTGTCGCAAAGCGAAGCAGGACTTCTGCCGCTCAAACGTGAAGAGAATGATCTTCTGGAATTCCTGACCGGAGTTGTGCGCGAACGGGAGGAAGA
>WTKI01000050.1:3740-5474 GCA_011524425.1 Altererythrobacter sp.
GTCCTGAAAGGTAGCCATATTGATGAAGACGAAGCGCCAGAACGGCGCAAAGGTCTTGGCATCGCTCTGGCAACGCAACTGGTAGAAGCGCATGGCGGTACTTTGACCATCGAAAGCCAGAAAGATGTCGGAACGGCTGCGGTCATTGTGCTGAAATGAGCGATGGGCTGATGCAATTGCAGTTGCCAAACCTTGGCGCAATGACGGACTTTGGGGCACGATTGGCGGCGCGATTGCAGCCCGGCGATGTGGTGGAGCTGCGCGGAGAACTAGGCGCAGGAAAATCGACGCTTGCGCGTGCAGTGCTTGAGGCGCTGGGCCATATAGGTGATGTGCCATCGCCGACTTTCACGCTTATTGAGTTGTATGACGGGCCGGATCTTGGGCTGCCTGTGGCTCATGCTGACTTCTACCGCTTGGACGACCCGGAAGAAGTGCATGAGCTGGGGCTGGGTGACTATCGCGAAGGTGCTGCATTGCTGGCGGAGTGGCCTGACAAGGCTGGCGGTTTTGCGCATGAACCGGCTTGCCTGACTATCCAGCTGGAAATTGCGGAAGAGGGTAGGCTAGCGATTGTCACCGGTGGCAAGGCTTGGCAAAAGCGAATGCCATGAGCGATGGTTCTGAAACACTCCCGGATGGTTTGACCGCTTTTCTTGAGAAAGCAGGTTGGGGCAGTGCGGAAATTGACCCAATACCCGGTGATGCTTCTTTCCGCCGCTACTTTCGTCTTAATCTTAATGGAAAGCCGGCAATGCTCATGCATGCGCCGCCTCCCCATGAAGACCCTAAGCCGTTCCTGCATGTTGCGGATTGGTTGAACAGCAAGGGGCTGCGCGCGCCAGAGATCTATGCATCCGAAGCCGGGCAAGGCTGGGTTTTGCTGGAAGATTTCGGACAAGACCGGATGCGCGACTGGATAGATGAAAATCCGGCTGGCGAGGTTGCGGCCTATGAAGGCGCAATTGATGCTCTGGTAGAATTGCATGAGCATGAGGCTGGGCCTTTCCCGCCCTACGATATGCCAGCCTATCTGCGTGAAACCGCTCTGTTTACTGAGTGGTATTGCCCAGCTGCGGCACTGCAAGTCGATGCACAAGGGTTTGAAGCTGCGTGGCGCGAAGTTCTCATTCCATTGTGCGATCGGCAGCAAACTGGTGTGACGGTTTTGCGCGACTATCACGCAGAAAACATCATGCTTTTGGAAGGTTCGCCAGACAGTCCGCAGGGTCTGATTGACTTCCAGGACGCTCTTGTCGGCCACCCGGCTTACGATCTGGTCTCGCTGCTGCAAGATGCCCGCCGCGATGTGTCGGAGCAATTGGAAGCCTCCATGCTTGCGCGCTATTGTGCGGCCGCTGATCCTGCAGAAGACTTTGCGGCTGACTATGCGGTGCTGGGCGCGCAGCGCAATGCCAAGATTGTCGGTATTTTCACCCGCCTTTGGAAGCGCGATGGCAAACCGCGATATCTTGACATGATTCCACGTGTCTGGCGCGCGATGGAGCGTGATTTGCAGCACCCCGCACTTGCTCCCGTCGCTAGCTGGTTTACCGCCAATATCCCGCAGCAGCTGCGCGACGCGGAGGGAGGCAAGCTTTTATGATCCAAGCCAGCGGCCTTGCAAGCGACACCGCGATGGTGATGGCGGCAGGGCTTGGCAAGCGTATGCGCCCGCTCACTGCCAGCCAACCTAAGCCGATGGTTCGCGTTGCCGGCAAGCCGCTCATCGAC
>WTKI01000340.1 GCA_011524425.1 Altererythrobacter sp.
TGTCATGTGTCCCATTTCAGCAAAAAACTGCAAGCAAAAGAGGGGTTTGCAGTGTTCAGCGCAATGTCACTATTGCTGAATAGAATGGCTTGCCACAATATCGCTTTGGTCGCGTGCCATAGAGCAAGGCCAGTGTTTGAGGGGAGTTCATGCGATGGTGTATTGGCGAATTTTAGCAAGCGGCGCAGCGGCGCTGGCTCTGGCAGTCCCGGCCCATGCGGCGGGCTATCTCAAGATCCCGGATATTGATGGCGAATCCCAGCGGCAGGATAACGGCGAAACGCGGCACCGCTACACCGTGGTTGTCACATCCTCGCGGGTTGTGGAAGGCAAGTCGGACGGTAAAGTCGGGCCAGTGCGGTGGATGGCTCCTGAAAGCACGCGCGATGCAGGGAGCGGTATGGCAACGGGCAAGCGACAGCACGGGGCTTTGACGACGACCAAGGAGGTCGACAAGGCGAGCCCCGATATCATGCGATCCGGCGATGAGGGGACAAGCGCGACGAAGTATAAGCGCTTGACTATGAAGCGGGGGACTATGCTCCCGCCCAAGGGGCTGAAAGGGCCGGGCTCTGTGGCCGTGGCGGCCAAATTGCCGGGATGCTCTGTGGGAAAACGCTATCCCTATGTGCTGATCGGGGATGAAGGCGGCAAGGAAGCCAAGCTGATGAAAGTGACGGTAGCGCAATGCGCGAGCGAGGAATTTACTCTGAATTATGAGTATATTCGGCGCAAAACCTGAGGAATTGCGTTACTCGACCAGTTCCAGCTGAACCCGCGCATGGCCTCGGCTAATCATGCCGATTTCTTCAGCTGCGGCCCGGCTGAGATCGATCACACGACCTTTGACAAAAGGTCCGCGATCGTTGATCCGCACGACCACTTGCTTGCCATTGTATGGCGCTGTGACACGCACGAGACTGCCAAAGGGTAGGGTGCGATGCGCAGCAGTCATGGCATGCATGTCAAACCGCTCTCCATTAGCGGTCAAGCGGCCATGGAAACGCTTCCCGTAGAAACTGGCCGAACCGCTGCCCAGGTTCTCTATGACGCGGTGACCGCGAGGAGGATCGATCTGAGTGAGGTCTACGGCATGGGCGGTATCACCCGGCTGATAGAGACGAGGGGCTGTGTCGTAAGGCGCAAAGGCTTCGGAAAAGTCAGTGCCTTCAGCGCTCGGTTGCGCCGGGATGTCTTGTGCAAGCGCTGAGCCAGCCAATGCAAGGACCGCGAGAGCTACGCCGGATGTGCGGCTTGTGTATGGCAGAAGACCCCTCCTCATGGAGCTCTCCATAGCTAAGCAAGATGAACGCAAGCAAGATGAAGCATTAGCCAAGCGCGAGCAGCGTTCCACTGGCCGGAAAATGCGCGGAAACTGCGATGAATTGTGTTGTCCTACAGGCGTTTGCTTAGGCTAAGGGCCAAGGT
The DNA here is from genome assembly GCA_011524425.1 of Altererythrobacter sp. GTDB lineage: Bacteria > Pseudomonadota > Alphaproteobacteria > Sphingomonadales > Sphingomonadaceae > Erythrobacter. The sequence continues at coordinate 1,429 of WTKI01000340.1, forward strand.
TTGTTGGCTATTTGAAATCGCAATTTGGAGAAATAAGATCGTGAAAGTGGTCTTTTCCGCCATTTATGCTTGGTGCATAGCAAATGGGGCCGGCATTGCTGCCGACCCCACTCTCACCAGCGCGTGGTCTTCCTGTCCGTCCGCATCCGAAGATGTTTCCTTTCCTGAAGAGCTTGGCGCCCGATGTCTTTCCCTCCGACAAGTCGGCGGGTTTTTCACCGGCGCTCGCACCGGCATCCGGTTCCGTCTTCCCACGGTGCTTGCTGTTCCAGACCGAAGCCTTTTCCTGCCGCACCCGCTTTCCGGCGGTACCGAGACCGAATTCCCGTATTGGCCTGTGTTCTCAAGCGGTTGAACCTGCGGCCGAAGCCCCTGATCCCTCCATCGATCACTGACCGGGTTTCCGATCTTTCACAGTGGATCCGCTCGCTCTCTTCTCAAACGATCCCTTCTACTCCGCACAGAAGCGCATCGTATCAAGTCTCTCGAACATCACGTGGACAGTCACCACTGTACCGAAAGTTCGAAAAATTCTCCTAAAATTCAGATCGTTAGATCTTTATTTCGTTGGAGGTTTGCTCCCTTTCGATGATTAGAGACTGCGCCTCAAAGCCCCTTTTCGCAAGTCGCTGGCTGGCTATTTTTCCACTTTTCGCAAGATCGCTTGTGGACGCGAGTGGATAACTCAACCGCTCGCCGCAAAAGCATCAAACAAGGCGGAACGATCGCTGATTCTTGCCGATTGATTAGGTGTCAGCGGCTCAAACTTGGGACAGAGCGACTCGCCGAGTCGCCTATTTTGACCGGTCGCGTTTGGCGAGCAGCTTCAATCGCAGAGCATTCAACTTGATGAAGCCTTCTGCATCATGTTGGTCATAAGCGCCTGCGTCATCCTCAAACGTCACATGCGCTTCCGAGTAAAGTGAGTGTGGAGACTTGCGGCCGACCAGTATCGCATTGCCCTTATAGAGCTTCAACCGGACCGTCCCGGTGACTTTCTCTTGGCTATGATCAATTGCTGCCTGCAGCATCTCACGTTCAGGTGCGAACCAGAAGCCGTTATAGATGAGCTCGGCATATTTGGGCATCAACTCGTCTTTGAGGTGAGCCGCACCCCGATCCAATGTGATTTGCTCTATTCCGCGATGCGCAGCGGCATAGATCGTGCCACCAGGTGTTTCATACATCCCGCGCGATTTCATGCCGACAAAGCGGTTCTCGACCAGATCTAGGCGGCCTATGCCATGCTTGTTGCCGAGATCGTTCAACGCAGTGAGCAGTGCTGCAGGGGACATCGCCTGACCATTGAGCGCAACACCATCGCCGCGCTCAAAGTCGATGGTGATGTATTCCGGCTCGTCTGGTGCATCCTCAGGATTGACCGTGCGCGAATAGACATAGTCCGGCGTCTCTTCCCACGGATCTTCAAGCACTTTGCCTTCGGATGAAGTGTGCAAGAGGTTTGCATCGGTAGAGAATGGGCTGTCTCCGCGCTTGTCTTTAGGCACCATGATCTGATGGCTTTCCGCCCATTCGATCAATGCAGTGCGGCTGTTCAGGTCCCATTCGCGCCACGGAGCGATGACGTGAATATCGGGGTCAAGTGCATAGGCGGACAGCTCGAAGCGAACCTGATCATTGCCTTTTCCCGTCGCACCATGGGCAATCGCGTCAGCGCCTGTCTCATGCGCGATTTCAACCAGACGCTTAGAGATCAGCGGACGGGCAATGGATGTGCCGAGAAGATAGTCGCCTTCATATCGGGCATTGGCGCGAAACATCGGAAAGACGAAATCGCGGACGAATTCCTCGCGCAGGTCCTCGATGAAGATGTGCTTGTCCGGAATGCCCATCGCACGCGCCTTTTCGCGCGCAGGCTCAATTTCTTCGCCTTGACCCAAGTCCGCGGTAAAAGTGACGACTTCAAGCCCTCGCTCCACTTCGAGCCATTTGGCGATGACGGAAGTATCAAGACCGCCGGAATAGGCGAGAACAACGCGTTTGATTTGAGACATGAAACTGTTCCTGCAAGAATTGCTGCGCCCGCTAACAGGACTGAGGGAAGGGGGCAATGGTTAGCTCTACGCGAGTGCAGAATTGCTTGCTTAATGAACAATGGCTTCCAATATCGTGAAAGTACTGTCGGAGGGTAACACGGCGATGAGCAACACTGATAGGCAGGTTCAGCCGACCAAGCGCGGGCTTTGGGCGAGCGCACAGGAAATGGCGCAAATGGCACCGCCGGAGCGCAATCGCTGGGTCGATTTCTTACGCGCCTTGTCGATTCTTGCGGTCGTTTTCGGCCATTGGCTTGTGGCAGCGCCATATATCGATGCCAGCGGAGACGTGCAGGGCGGCCATTTGCTCGGATTAGAGCCTTGGTCGCAATGGCTGACCTGGGGCTTTCAAGTCATGCCTATCTTCTTTCTGGTCGGCGGTTATTCAAACGGAGTGAGTTGGCAAGCGCAGTTGCGCAAAGCAGAAGCAGGGCAGGAGGGGCTTTACCGTGACTGGTTCGCGAGCCGAGTGCAGCGATTGATCAGCCCGGTTTTCCCGGTGCTGCTGCTTTGGGCGGGGCTCGCCTTTGCGATGACAATGGCTGGGATGGACCGAGACAATGTGAAGATGGCGACCCAGTTGGCCTTGGTCCCCGTATGGTTTCTTGCGGTCTATTTGCTGGTGACCGCTTTGACACCACTGACCTTGAAGGTGTGGAAACGGTTTGGTTGGAAGAGCTTCATGGGTTTAGTCGTTTGTGCCTGGGCGATTGACTACCTCACCTTGATTCAAAGCGTACCCTATTTGAATTTTGCCAATTTCCTCTTCGTTTGGTGCGGGATTCACCAGTTGGGTTATGCATGGCAGGAAGGGCGGATCACTTTCAGTGTCGCGCTGGAATTGTTTGCCATCGGCTTGGCGGCGCTCGTTTTCCTGACGGTCTATGGGCCTTACCCGATCGCTATGATTGGTGTGCCGGGTGCGGAGATCACCAACTCCATGCCACCCACTATTGCTTTGTTGGCCTTGGGCGTCACGCAAACGGGATTGGTCCTGATACTGGAGCCTTGGGGCCGGAAGCTGCTCGACAATCTCAGCCTTTGGACAGCCACTGTGCTGATGAACGGCATGATCATGACGGTTTATCTTTGGCATTTGACCGCATTCGTGCTCGTGATGGTGCTGGCATGGCTTGCGGGTGGAATTGGGTTGGAGATCTTTCCGGGCACGGCTGAGTGGTGGTGGACACGGCCTGTATGGATTGCGCTCTATCTCATTGCGCTGGCGCCAATGATTGCGATCTTCGCCCGGGCTGAGCGAGTGTTCGGCCCGATCAGGGGCGGTCGCACGGTCCCGAAACTACGCGTTGTGCTTGGCGTGTTGGCCATCTGCGTTGGCCTTGCGATGACCGCTGCGATTAGCATTGCAAGTCCTGAGGGGCTGACCGGAGTACGGTTGTGGGTTGTAGCTCTTCCCTTTGCAGGAGCCGCCCTGATGGGTTTTGGGCCCGTCTACAGGTGGTTCGCGCGTTCGCCTGCGCAAGCAACCTAGGCCAACAGGTTTTTCTCTGTCTCTCCGATATAGTCGCGAGTGAGCGGCAAGGTGTGGCGGCTCTTGGCAAATTGGATCTGGTAATTGCCCATGCCGCCGCTTTCAAAGGCTGCGGTCGCTCCGGACAGATAAAATGTCCACATGCGGTAGAAACGTTCATCCATCATGTTGATGATTGCGTCCTTGTTTGCTTCGCAAAGTTTGTACCATTCGCGCAAAGTCTTGGCATAGTGAATGCGCAAAGTCTCGATGTCCGTATGGATCAGTCGATATTTTTCAGATGCGGCAAGCGTCTCTGACAGTGCAGGAATATAACCGCCTGGAAAGATGTATTTGCTGGTGAAGGCGTCGGTCTTGCCTGGACCGCCAAAGCGCCCGATCGTGTGCAGCAGCATCACGCCGTTGTCGTTCATTAGGTTGTAGCAAGCGCGGAAAAACTCTTCGAATTGCGGTCTACCTACATGCTCGAACATCCCGACAGAAACAATCC
>WTKI01000264.1 GCA_011524425.1 Altererythrobacter sp.
CCGTAGAAATCACCAATTTCTGCGTCTTCCTGCGCGCTCCACTCAGCCGGCCAATCACGGTCCGCAAGTTTAGCGATCTTCTCGCGAATAAGCGCCCAATCCATCGCTCAAAGCCCCCGCCAGATTTTCGCCGGTGCATCATCCTTTGCGCCAAAGGTGCGCGGCTTGCAGCGGGTCGGCATGAAGTCCTTGCCATAGCACAGGCGAAGCTCCTCCAGCCAGCCGCGCGAATTCAGCTTCACGCCCACATGCGCTGGCTGGACATAGCGTCCGTTTGCATCGGCAAAGGCGCGGCGAATGTCGCCAGCGGTGAGGCCTTCACGGCGCGAGAGAAAGTCATAGTCCGGCTTGCGCAAGGAGTTCCACAAGATGCGAGTGATCTTGAAATAGGTTTCAGGTCGGCCCGTCATGCAGCTGCCATGTTTGTTCCATTGATGGCTCATCAAACGGGTAGAAGGCATCATGCACAGGTTCTGGCGCGCTTCGGCGGGGCTGAGTTTGCGGCTTACCGGGCAATATTGCGGCCAGCTCCTTGCGCCATCGGGCCACAATCCATGGACGATGAGGCCAAAGCGACCATTGTCACCGGAACACTGGATGCGGTGCGCGCGGCTGTCTTCGCGCGGTTTGCAGAATTCCGGGCTCCAGCTCATCGCGAGCGTGTAGCCGGTGACGGGCATTTGTCGGGTCGGGCCGTCGCTGCGCGGCTCTGGCACGCTGAGCGTCGATGGGACGCGGCATTGATAGGCCTGGGCATGAGCCGTTACCGGCAGCGCGAGTGCGGTAAGGGCCGTGGCCGCTCGCCACATCATAACGGCGTAAAGTCCAGCCCGATATCTGCTGCCGGCGCGCTTTGCGTAAGGCGCCCGACCGAAACGAAATTCACGCCGGTCGCTGCTTTGGCTTGGATCGTGTCGAGGTTGATCCCGCCGCTCGCTTCTGTGGGAACGCGGCCTGCCACAAGGTACACCGCTTCGCGCAATGTATCGGGCTCCATATTGTCTAGCAAAAGCCGTGTTGCGCCAGCCTCGAGCGCGGGTTCGATCTGGTCGATCCGGTCAACTTCGCAGATGATCTCTTTGACACCTGCCGCGACCGCGCGGCGCACCGCTTCGCTGACATTGCCGGCAACCAGCACGTGATTGTCCTTGATCATTGCCGCATCCCACAAACCCATACGGTGATTGCTCCCACCGCCCATGCGTACAGCGTATTTCTCAAGATGGCGAAGGCCGGGAATGGTCTTGCGCGTATCAAGTAGAGTGCAGTTGGGATTGTCCATGGCGCGCACATACTCGCGCACCATGGTGGCTATGCCTGAGAGGTGCTGGACAGTGTTCAATGCGCTGCGCTCTGCCGTCAGCATAGCCCGCGCATTACCGGTAAGCTGCATCAAGTCATTGCCGGGTTCGACTGCGTCACCGTCCTCGACCAGATGTTCGATGTGCATGTCAGGATCAAGCGCGCGGAAGAAAGCTTCGGCGATCGGCAAGCCTGCCACAATGATCGGATCGCGGCTGTCCATGACGCCGGAAAAGCGAGCGTCTGCTGGAATGACGCTTTCAGAGGTGACGTCATGGCCGCCGCCCGTCAATCCCTCGCCCAGGTCTTCTGCAAGAGTGTCTTGAACAAACGATTCAAGATCAAAGCCCTCAAGGGCAAATGGTTTAGTGGACAAAGCGCGCCACCACGTCACGATAGCTGCGGCTGACTTTGACCTCTGCACCCGAATCAAGGACTAGGAAGCATTCGCCATTGGTGTGCGGCTTGACCTGCCTCACCTGATTCAAGTTGACGATGGTTGACCTGTGGACGCGCTGGAATGTTCGCGGATCCAAGCGGCGCTCCAGATCCTTCATCGTCTCACGCAGGATCAGCGAGTTATCGCCTGTGTAGATGCACATATAATCGCCCGCTGCTTCGATGTGCTCGATCGAATCGACTTCCACGCGGAAGATTTGTCCGCGATCTTTCACATTGATGAGCTTTTCAAACCGCTCAGTCGGTTCGTTATCGCTTAGACTTTCAACGGCGTCAGGCGCCACTTCAGACAGCACATTTTTAAGCTTGTCAGCTTCCTCTGCGCTCTTCTTTTCAGCCAGCCTTTGGCGCACCCGCGCGACCGTGTCAGCCAGCTTGTCTTCATCGACAGGCTTCATCAGATAATTCACCGCATTGGCTTCAAACGCGCGGATCGCATGTTCTTCGAATGCAGTAACGAAGACAAACAAAGGAGGGTCGATTTCCATCACGCCCTTGACGACAGAAAATCCGTCAAACCCGGGCATTTGAATGTCGAGAAAAACCAGATCAGGCTTTTCCGTTTTGATTTTGCGAATGGCTTCGCGGCCGTTTGAGCATGTTTCGATGATTTCTACGTCTTCGAACGGTTCAAGCCGCAGCTGGAGACCTTGAATGGCGAGTTTTTCATCATCGACGATGATCGTACGAATAGTCATGCGTTACTTCCAATCGCGCGGCCTGTTCCCAGCGTTGGTGCCGGTACAGGCTCGGAGGTGGTGTTTGAGGCTGCATTGGCCTGAGCGGCCAATTCAGGTTTCGGTTCTATTGCCGATTCGGCCTCTTCTTTCATTTCCGCTTCATACGGTATTTCGATGAAAACGGTAAATCCGCCGCCTTGGCCAGAGCGGGTTTCGAATGTGTGGGCATCACCATAGGCCTGCGCAAGACGGCTGCGGATGTTAGGCAGACCAACGCCGGTAGAATCCGATTTCGCCGCGGCGTATGTGAGCAGATCGCCTTGGCTCGTCGCATAGCCCCCAGCGCCGAAAATGCCGGGTCCGGTGTCTTCGACAGTGAGTTGCAAGCGATCATTCCTGACCCGGGCAGTCAAAGAAATCCGCGCGCCTTCCTCTTGCGGGCTCACAGCATATTTGATCGCATTCTCAATCAGGGGTTGCAGCAGCATGGAAGGCAAGAGGGCCTGCAAAGCGTCTTCAGCGATTTCGAAATGGGTCCGCAAACGCTCTTCAAAGCGCATGCGTTCAATCCCGAGGTAAAGCTGCAGGGTTTCGATCTCTTGTTCCAGCGTAACCTGACTTCCCGGTTCAGTGATCAGAGTATGGCGCAAAAAAGCGCTGAGCCGTGTTAGCATCGCATTGGCGGGTTCAGTCTGTTTCAGCAGCACCAACGTGCTGATCGAATTGAGCGTATTAAACAGAAAGTGCGGGTTAAGCTGATAGCGCAGCATCGCCAGCTGCGCGCTCGTTGCTTGTGCTTCCAAGCGCTCCAAACGATCGGCCTGCTCTTCGACAGTTAGGAAGAAATTGATCGCGTAATACAGCGCGCTCCACCCGATCAGAAGCGTGGCGGGAATATAGCTGAGGCCGATAAAGCGCTGCGCAAAAGTCGTTTCCGTCGCACCGGCGAGATAGATGCCCTGGACCCAAGCGTCGATTGAGGCATGGACAATGACGCAGAGCACCAGCACCAGAGCGGTCATGCTCCAAGTCACGAATGGCTGTCGGCCCAGCAACTGGCGATAGATGACAGACATCACTAGCGTTATCGAGAAGCCTGTGATGGTTGTGACAAGGATGACGGCCAGCAAATCGAGCGGCTGGCCATTGGCAATGGCAGCGCTGGCACGGAACACAAAGGCCCCTCCCCAGCCGGCAAGCTGGAGATTCCAGAACGCTCTGTTCTTATTGGCAAAGAACGGCGTAGGTCGGAAAGGCAAAACCGCCATAAGTTAGTCCTTTAGCCGATTCTGCATGGAAGGGGCAGATTGTTTGCCGCTTACTGTCGCGCACGCTACACTGCTGGTCTGTGAGGAGAGAGAATCATGGCAACAATCGAGCATCCCGATAGTGCAAAGCAACCGCGCGCTCAGTTCGCGGCGATGACAGAAGGCACAGCGGAAGACTGGGCTATCATCGGCAGCGAATACCGCAATTTTGCCAAGGGTGTAGCGGACCGTGTCCTCGATCATCTCGGGTTGCTCAAAGGCGATTTCGGCGGTTTTCCGGTATGCCGGCTGGAGCACAGCCTTCAGACAGCGACGCGCGCTTACCGCGACGGTCGGGATGAACGCTATGTCGTCATGGCGTTGCTGCATGACATTGGCGACACACTTGGCACTTATAATCATCCCGATGTGGCCGCTGCGATCATCAAGCCATTTGTTTCAGAAGAAGAGCACTGGATTTGCGAAAAACATGGCGCTTTCCAAGGCTACTTCTATTTCCATCATGTCGGAATGGATCGTGACATTCGCGAGCAATATCGCGGCCACCCCTCGTTTGAAGCCTGCGCACATTTTTGCGAGAAATATGATCAGTCGGCCTTCGATCCGAATTATGACAGCGCCCCGCTTTCATTTTTTGAACCGATGGTCCGCCGAGTGATGGAGAAGCCAATCAATTCGATGTACGCAAAGGTCGCTGAAGACTAACGGGCTTAAGGCTCTATTTCGCGTCGAAAGTGCTTTGGCCAATCGGCATATCCGTCCCGATGCATCGCTTCCCTTACTAAAGGGATTTCCGCGGCGATATGGTCAGCGCGCTCGTCCCAGCCTTCATGGGTGCGCTTGCGGAATATCCCGGAACCATGCTCGGGTCCCCAGCGGTTCATAAACTGCAGCGCTGATTCAGGGTCAAATCCGGCATTGGCGAGCAACCAAGGCGCCAGCCGGTCCGCTTCGCGTTCCGTCATTCGTATATGCTTTTGCTTGCGGCCATGAGCATCGAGCCATTTGCGATGGCCCAGAACATTATGCGCAAGCTCGTGTGCAATCACGGCTGCGAATTCACCATCGGAATATTCAAACGCGGGATAGCTGGCGCTGAAGCGGACACGCAGCCCGTCGGCCAGTGCGACATCGTCTTCGCCTGTCAGCTCAAAACGCGTGGCGCAAACCGGCTCTCCTGTAATGACGAGATCGCGCTTGGCGGGGCGTCCGATTGTAATTTTGCCCTCTTTAGCGAGAATGGTCTCCAACAATTTGTGCGCTCGCTCGCCGCGCTCCCAATTGAGCGGTTTCTCCGCATTCCAGCTGGTGAGTTCAAAGCCATTGATATGAGTAACCGGCTCAAGCTGTGTCAGGCCAGCGCGAGCGGAAGGCGAGTCTTGCGCGGCGGTGTGTACAGCAAATTCATGCCTCAGGCCGAGCGCTTCTCGGATCGCGGCAGGGCGACGAAAGCTGGCTGTATCAAGCAGCTGCAAGCCGACCGCCGGCTGTACATCGACGCAGAAACGAGCATTGCCGCGCGCCAGCCTCCACCCCAGGTCTTGCAAGCGCTGTTCGCGGCTAAGCCGCTCTGCAAAGGCAGGGTTGAGAGTTGGGGCGGCAGCGCGGGGCAAAGGCGCCGATGGCAGATCAGAATGCGCAGCAGCACCTGCCGCGATCGCCAGACTTAAGCTCAGCACATAGATAATGCGCTTAATCAATTTTCGCGATCAAGGGCCGCCTGTAATGCACTGGTTCCTACAGCCCCTTCAAAGG
>WTKI01000018.1 GCA_011524425.1 Altererythrobacter sp.
TATTCTCGGATCTTAAAAGCACTCCAATCTCAGTGTTCGGCAGATAGTGCTCTTCGCTCAGATCGCTAAGCGTCTGCCGCGCCAACGGCGCTTCGCTGAAAAGGCGCATATCCGCTTGCACCATTTCTCGCGCAAGGTCTCGTGCGCTTGTATGGTGGCTCCACCCGAGCTTTGTTCTTGCTTTACTGGGATCTCCAAGCAACAAATCGACTTCCGTCGGACGGTAGTAGGCTGGATCAACTTCAACGATGGTTTTACCTGATTGTGCATCGATGCCGACTTCTTGCAGTCCCTCGCCCTGGAATTCGATATCAATCCCAGCCTCACTAAATGCCCAACAAACGAATTCCCTAACACTCGTAGTCTCGCCAGTCGCAAGCACATAGTCGTCCGGCTCATCTTGCTGCATGATCAGCCACATGCCTTGAACGTATTCCTTTGCATGCCCCCAATCTCTTTGCGCGTCTAGGTTACCTAGAAAGAGTTTTTCTTGGTGCCCGAGTTTGATCGCCGCTGCGGCACGAGAAATTTTCCTCGTAACGAAAGTCTCACCCCGTAAAGGACTTTCATGGTTAAATAAGATGCCGTTGGATGCATGCATCCCATAAGCTTCTCGGTAGTTGACCGTCATCCAATAGGCATAGAGTTTTGCGGCGGCATAAGGAGAGCGCGGGTAAAATGGGGTATTCTCACTTTGAGGAACTTCCTGAACTAGGCCGTACAGCTCGCTTGTAGATGCCTGATAGAACCTAGTTGACTGCTCCATTCCTAGGATGCGGATCGCCTCAAGAATCCTCAGAGTTCCTAGAGCATCAGCGTTGGCTGTATATTCTGGAGTTTCAAAACTCACCGCTACATGGCTTTGAGCGGCAAGATTGTAGATTTCGGTGGGCTTTACCTCATTTACCAAACGGACCAAGTTCGTAGAATCCGTGAGGTCTCCGTAGTGTAAAAAGAGAGAGCGCCCAGGTTTGTGTGGGTCTTCATAGATACTATCAATGCGCCCCGTGTTGAAGGATGAGGAGCGACGTTTAATGCCATGAACTTCGTACCCCTTGGATAGTAGAAGCTCAGCAAGATACGCCCCGTCTTGACCGGTGATCCCTGTAATGAGAGCCGTTTTGTCCATCTATTGATCCATTCTTTATGTGCTCAGCGATAGAGCCGAGCCGGCTCGTTAAAAATAGCGACCTCTTGGCCGTAAACCATCGTGGATAGAATGATGTCCATACGTCTGATTAATCAAGATAGAATCTGACAAGCCGAAAGAAAGCTGTGTTCAATCACAGCCGAAACAGCGAATTGCCTCGGCGCAGAGTCTGTTTGTTTCCTTCATTCGGGTTCTTGTATTCAAAATGTGGAGCCGATTGCGTCACTCGAGACATAATAAGGCAACAAACGGCAAATATCGAGCCCAGAGCCACTGTCCGAAGGGGATAATCCCATCCAGAGTGAACCAACAACACGCTGCTGGCGATCACCGCTGCTTTTGCAAAAGGAGATGCAGTCGATGCCGTCCATATGATTCGAGCGCGCGCCAGCCACCAAACAAAAAACAATGCTATGACTAGCGCACCTGGAAGACCGAATTCTAACAAAATCTCGAGATAGTCATTGTGAGCGTGATTGGCGAAGGTTCTATCGATCTCTTCCAAGCTTTCATACCGGGTATATACTTCTTGGAATGTCCCCAAGCCCGTACCCGCCGGAAAAAAGTCAATGATCGCCTGCCATGTGTTCTTTACTAGAACTTCTCTGCCAGTTGTAGACGCAGCGAGAGATCCCCCGAAGAAGTTATCCAACTTCTCTGCAAGCAAAAAAATCCCAACACCGGCGCCTATTCCTGAAACGAATAGAAGCAAAAAAGCTCGTTTCGCTTCAGGAAATAAAATTGCGCAGCTTGCAATAATGACCGGTGCCGCCAGTGCGTAGCCAGTCAGAGAGCCGACCAATGCGATGCCAATGGCAAAGAGAATAGCGCATAATCCGGCAAGCAGACCCAGTTCAATAGAAGTCGCTCGTTTAGAGATAATCTGCCGCCTGAAAGAAGCCGCTAAAAATGGCATCGATACAAGAAGCAACGTCGCCATGTGATTGGCATTGGCAAATGTGCCAACGAGAAATCCTGGATTGGTGATCTCATAGATATATGCAGGCGAGTTTTTGCCAGCAAGTATCTGGATGAAGCCTAGCAATAGCGATGTAAGACAAGCGCTGACAACTACTAGACTAAACGAGCGCTCCCAGTCGGCGCCAATTCTATCTAGACATACAAACAAGCAAACAACTGGCAGCCACCAAGTAAGCGAGGCTAGGCTTTCGTGGTACGACAAAGTCAGAAGCACCGGCCCCGGGCCAATCTCAAGCAATGCTAGTTCCTCCGCAAGCTCGGCTCGGCCAGGCAATTTTTCCCATACCTCAATGGGCAAGGGGAGAAATTGAAACGCCCCGATGGCAACTGCCAGAATCCCAATCCGATTAAGCCAGCGATTACTCTTTGAGTGAGACGGTGAGGTCATCAGCACTAGTGCGAGCAACGCTAGCCCGATAATCTGCAAAAATGCGTTCGCTAAAAAGCCACCGTTGCTGGCGCCGCCTGCTAAGACGCAAATCCCAAAATATGCCACCAAAGTCCAACTAAGCCGGGTGTCAGTCACTTGAACTAGTCCCAATTTCGATCGCTCCAATCCTGTAACTGACGGTACGAGGAGGTTCTCTAGGCCAACCGATGATCTGAAGGTTCTGAGCCTCACATCCATTAGATGGAACTTGAAAATTTAGTACAACAGCCTGCTCAATTTGCTCATTCATCAAGTTTCCGGCGGTCAAACAGTCAATCTTGACGCGCAGCGCGCTCGTATCTTCTGTATTTGCAAATGACACTGCGAAGGATCCCGGTCTTAGCAATAGTGTTTGGTCAGCAAGTATAGCTCGGCGTCGACCAAAGAATTCTCCAACCAAACCGTTTTCAGAAAAGCGCGCATAACCATTCCGTCCGTTGTATACCTTCCAGCCAAACGGAGGCCCGAGACGACCATCGAAAGCACTGTCGTAAACAAACAATTCGGACTTGGCGCTAGGATGGAAAAAGCTCCAAACTCGCTTTGCCCCATCATAATCTCCTGACCTTATCAACGGTGAGACCCAGCTGCTGATCATGGCGTCTGAGTCCTCGCCCAAGCGAAAGTCATCAAATGATTGATATGTATCCAATATCATTGAGGCACTGGCGCCGGCGTTCGCCAAGTTCCTCAACAAAAGAGCCTTTGAACCTTGGTCCTTTAGACTAAGGAGAGTTTCCTCACGCGTTTCAGGCAAAGTCGCAAGATATAGTAAGTTGCTCTGCAAAAACCCTCTTCTGTCTGGCATCAAAACCGAAAGCACCTCGATCTGCTCAATAGCTTCAGCGGCTCGTCTCTGATCAACGAGCAGCTCAAGAAGGTAGATTCTGGCCTCTCGCGAGCGCGGATTTCGTAGCAAGGCAACCCTGAGATATTGCTCGACAACTAATGGATCGCCACCTTCGAATTGACGGGCTGCACTAAATGTAAAAGGCTCGTCCTCTAATGGTGATAGACTTAGCTTCGATCTAATTTGGGGTAAATCTACAGCGTTGGGGTCACCGCGGCCTTTTAGAAATGCGATTGTTGCACCCTGCATCGCAAATTTTGGGCTACTCTCAAATGAAGTCGGCGCGACAACTGATGTAACCGCCAGCCCGGCATTCCAATGAGCCGTCAGTACTGATACATATGAACAAATCCCGCAAAGGATTAGAATGGCTAGAGATCGGCTTTGCGCCATACATCACTTGAATCGCTGCCATCCAACAGACCCGTAACCAATTCTGAACGTCGCGGCCCGTTGGCAATCGCGGCCTGATAGTATCGATAGGAATAGCTATAGTCGTAAGAGGAATACTTCGCTTTGGTCAAAACTCCGCCTAAAACAATCACTCCTGCCATATGCAATTGGTTAAGCGCTGCAAGAGCTGAACTAGTTCGAGTTTTGCCGCTCTCTACAGTGAAGAGAGCTCCGGAACAAGCAGCACCAAGAAGTTGAGCATCGGCAAAACCAAGAGTTGGTGGCGCGTCTACAATGATGACGTCGAAAAGCTCTCCTAGTTCATCTAGAATTTGGACCAACCTTCTGGTGTGAATAATATTCGCGGGGTTAGGTGGGATGGGTCCGCTCGGCAAAAGGAATAAATTATCGTTCCCGGTTTTGAGAACGTGGCGCTTTGGCGTCTCATGAGTTGTAAGCAATCTGGCAAGGCCAATATCTGATTGTTCTTCAACAACAAATGAAGGTTTACGCATATCAGCATCTATCAACAACACCTTCTTGCCTGCGTCGGACAACTGAACTGCAAGGCTGAAACTCGTAGTTGATTTACCCTCTTCAGGGTTAGCACTTGTTACCAATAGGCTATCTGGGAAACCGTCCCTAGTCGAGAACTCGAGTGTCGTGCGGAGGCCCGCATAGGCCTCATACTGTTCGGACTGTGGATCTTGAAGCTTCTCCAAAAGATCATCCGCCTTCTCTTTGACAGGAACAATCCCAAGAGCCGACAATCGAAGCTTCTCATTCATGTCCTCTTTGGTCTTAATCGTATTAGTGAAGCGCTCATAGAGAATTGCCAGCCCCCCACCCAGTGCGAGACCAAGCAAGAGCCCAAGCGTTGTATTCCTAATCGTGTTTGGACTGAAGGGTGCACCAGGCACTTTACCAGTATCAACCACAGCAGCTTGTGCTGCGCCGATCCCTGCCGCAACCCCCACCTCATTATAACGAGAAAGCAAAGCATCGTACAATGTGCGATTAGTATCTAGCTCACGCTTCAAAATGTTATATTGGATGGAATCTTCGCGCTCATCCAAAGCATTTGAGCTAAGTTGCTCAACTCTAGCCCGCAGTGTTCTCTCTTCGGCTGCAGCAGCTTGAAACTCCGCCCTAAGCGCGTCTGCAGATCGCGAGGCTTCGTTAGAAATCTGAACATCTAACTCGTCGATCCGGTTTTGAAGTCGAACCATTTCAGGAAAGTCAGCCTGAAGATAGGCAGATTTTTCGCGATACTCGGCCTCAAGCACCGCCTTTTCCTGACGCAATTGCGCCGAACTGGCATTAACTTCGCTGATCGAGCTAGATTGGCGATACCTCTGTTCTGCGACAATTCGCTTACGCTGCGCTTCTGCGAGCGCGACATTTAGAGATGAAAGCGAGCTTCCAGTTAGGCTGCTAGTACCAGCCACACCGCTAGCGTCTTCGCCTGCAAGAAGGACTATTCCATTCGCTTTAGCATAGTCCACCAGCTCCCGCTCTGCATCATTGACCTGTTGACGTACGGTGGCGATCCTTTCTTCCAGAAAATCTCGAGCGGCAGTTGTAGCATCGTACTTTCTATCAAGAGTAAGCTGCACGAAAGACGATGCAAAGCCATTCACCAATCTAGCTGATTC
>WTKI01000051.1:0-1840 GCA_011524425.1 Altererythrobacter sp.
GATCCAAGGCACCGCTCAACCGGCGCTAGCGTGCAAGCATTGCGCCTGTCTACGCAAAGGCTGGCGCATAGCTGACAGTCCCGTTTGGTTCGTCCCCGCTAAGTGCGAGGCGCTGAAAATAGTGCGACGGGGGGCCAGGATACACAAGCTCGGGATCGTGCTGGAAGCCGAAGCGGCCATAAAATTCAGGGTTTCCCAAAAGCACTAGACCGTTTGCATCTTGTGCGCGCATGTGTGCGATAGCTTCATATATCAGAGCGCTGCCCGTTCCTTGGCCTTGGAAGTCTGGTGCGACGGAGACAGGGCCAAGTCCGAACCACTTTTGTGATCCATCGGAAATAGTGACGGGTGAAACTGCGATATGGCCAACAGTTTGCACTGCATCTCTTGCGACCAGAGACAAAACCAAGTCCCCGTCAGCTCGCAATCGATCAATTATGACAGGCTCGCTTCCGTCAGAGTGCGGCATATCGCGAAAAGCAGCTGCGGTTACCGCATGGATGGCGCTTATATCGCCCGCTTCTTCGGGGCGTATTGTAATGGCACTGCGCCGCCCCATCACGGCAGCAAATGGCCTGAACGGTCGCGTTTCGTAGCAAGATAACGCACGTTGAACGGGTTGTCGGGCAGCTGATGCGGAACGCGCTCTTCAATTGTCACGCCCGCATTGGTTAAAGCGTCTACCTTTGCCGGATTGTTCGTCATTAACCGGATTGCATCCACGCCAACAAGTTCCAGCATGCGCGCGGCAACAGGAAAGTCGCGCGCTTCGTCAGGTAGGCCTAGCCGTTGGTTCGCTTCGACTGTGTCAAAGCCCTGATCTTGCAACTGGTATGCCCGCATCTTGTTGATGAGGCCAATGCCGCGCCCTTCCTGACGCAAATAAAGCAGCAGCCCCCACCCGCCGCTTTCTGTTGCTTTCGCCATTGCATGCAACGCGGCGTCCAGTTGCGGTCCGCAATCGCATTTAAGGCTGCCTAGGACATCGCCTGTCAAACATTCCGAATGCAGCCTGACTAGCGGCGTTCCTGAACCTTTATCGCGCCCGATAAGCAGCGCGACATGCTCGCGCATATCTTCAGTGCTGCGAAAAGCGACAAGCTCAGCATCTTCGCTCGCAGTAATTGGCAGTTTTGCGCGCGATGCAATTTGTAAGAGGCCAGTGTCTGCGCGCGCCTCTACATCGCTTGCCTCTAGGATTTGCGGCTCGCCTGCATCAGCTGGATCGACGAGGAAGGCAGGGAGAATGCCTGCTATCCGGGCAAGCTCCAATGCTGCGAGCGCTATATCCTGCCATTCCAGCGCCGCTGCGCGGAACGGCCCCTTCAAGGGATGCCGAAGATCAAGAGCAGGGTCAGCTATCGGGCGTGCCATGTCCAGCGCAAAAGGCTCGGCTCCTTCAATCAGCACAGGGGCGTGCGGAATAGCAGCATCGCGCTGATTAGCCAGCTTGAGCGTTGTAGCCCGCGCAGCAGAGATCAGCATGCGGTCAGCGCTCGCCTTGCTGGCGATAGCCGTTTCAACCGGTAGCAGCGTGATCGCTGCGCCGCTTTCGCGCTGGAATTGCAATGGCCAGCCATGACGCAAAGCGTCAACCGCTTGCGCAGCTCTGCGGGCAGGAGAGGGGACGGCAGCGCTCAGAGTTCAAATTCCGTAATCAAGGGCACATGGTCACTTGGCTTTTCCCAGTCGCGTGCATCTTCGCGCAAGCGGTGGCCGCTTGCCTGCTTCGCAAGCGCGGGGCTAGCCCACATATGGTCAAGCCTGCGCCCGCGGTCGTTTACTTTCCAATCGCGCGAGCGGTAGCTCCACCAGCTGTAATAGCGGTCCGGATCGCGGA
>WTKI01000051.1:1940-5420 GCA_011524425.1 Altererythrobacter sp.
TTCCAATCGCGCGAGCGGTAGCTCCACCAGCTGTAATAGCGGTCCGGATCGCGGATAAACTCGCGCCCCAGATCGACCCAGCCATGGGCTTGCTTGAAACGGTCCAAAGCTTCCACTTCAATCGGTGTGTGACTGACTACTTTGAGCAATTGCTTATGGCTCCAGACATCGCTTTCCAGCGGAGCGATGTTGAAATCACCAACGATCATGGTTGGACGATCGATGGCCTGCGCCCAGCGTGTCATCCGCTCCAGAAAATCGAGCTTTTGGCCGAACTTTGCATTTTGCTCGCGGTCGGGAATGTCTCCGCCTGCAGGGACATAGACATTCTCCAGGATCATGCCTTGGCCAGCGCCCAGCAGCTCTACCCCCACATGGCGCGCTTCGCCATTGGCTTGCCAGTCATGGCGGCTGAACTCCTTCAATGGAATTCGGCTGATCGTCGCAACTCCGTGATAGCCTTTCTGTCCGTGCACTGCTTGATGTTCGTATCCAAGCTTCGCAAGCGCTTCGGCAGGAAACTGAAATTCCTGGCATTTTATCTCTTGCAAGCACAGCACATCAGGCTGTTCTTCCAACAAGAAGCGCTCCACGATCGGCAAGCGCAAGCGGACAGAGTTGATATTCCAGGTAGCTATAGAGACCATGGGGTTCGCTTTAGGTGGGTAGCGCGGCAGCGGCAAGGCGCTGAATGCCTAAACCGAGATCGGTCCAAAACAAAAAACCCTCGTCCCGGGGGCATTGGAACGAGGGTTCTTTATGAGCGTTCGTCACGCTTGAGCAAGCCAGCGTTTGGGAATGCGAGCAACAGGGGGGAAACCCGCTTTCTTTCTGACTTGTTGAGATAAATTACGCCTGCTTCGCTTTCGCGTAAATGAACAGAAACGAATTTTTGTCGCGTTCCTACAACATGCTGCCGCTCAAGTGTTCACCGCGGGCGACGGGACGTATTGCGGGGATCACGGAATTTGAATGTGTCATCGCTTACCGCGACTCCATAGCGGTGATTGCGCAAGCGCACAGTTGTGCGATGGTTCTGCGCATCGAGCGCTACCCAATTGGTGAGCTGCAATCCGCCTGGTGCTGTCGCGCTGCGCACGAAGATCATTGTGATCCGGCCGAATTCCGGTCGGTTGGGATCGCGCACTTCGATACTGACCACATCGGGGTTGCCGGTCGGGATCAATTGACCAAATTTGCTCATGTCGCGTTCCGGGTCGAGTAACGCCCCAAGCGGCGAGCGTCTGATCGGCCAGCGCTGCACCTGATTCACTTCATAGTCCACGACGTAAAGCGAACGCCCATTGGAAATGACCAGCAGATTTGTATCCGCCTGATATTGAAACCGGATCTTGCCAGGGCGTTTCAGAGTAAGCTCGCCCGCTACAGAATTGCCAAGCCTGTCCGTTTGCGTGAATTCTGCCTTAAGCGTCGAAATCGCTCTTAGAGCTGTGACGGCACGGTCCAGATCGCGCTGATCGGTGCTCACAGTCTGGGCCTTGGCTGCAGGCGTAGCCACGCCGTTGATCCCGCCGCCAAAAGGCAGCGCAAACAGACCAGCGCCAGCGACAAGCGCTAGCCCAAAACGTTTAGCTTTCAAGGCGTATGTCATGCTTCGGAGTTTAAGCGCGAAGCGTTGAACCGCAACTGAATTCATGGCTGTCCCGCTGTTCATGCCAGCAGGCAAAAGATCACTTGATCTTGGCTTCCTTGAATTCAACATGCTTGCGCGCAACAGGATCGTACTTACGGAAAGTCATCTTTTCCGTAATGTTGCGCGGGTTCTTCTTCGTCACATAGTAGAAGCCCGTGTCTGCGGTCGAGACGAGCTTGATCTTGACGGTTGCTGGCTTCGCCATGGCGGTTTCCTAAAATCGAATGAGGCCGTGTGCGGGCCAAAAAAACACAGGCCACGCTTGGCGCGGCCTTTCAGCGGGCGCAATTGGTCGATTCACTTGGAAAAGTCAAGCTGAGAGAGTCGTTTCCGGCCTTGCGAGCCACTTACCAATCGGACCGGCTCACCTTGCCCCGTCGTGCTTTTACTTCCCCGCGCGCTTTCTTGCTCTTTAGGCGTTTGGCCTTGCCGACGCGGTTCACGCGCGTTTTAGCGCGCTTTTTTGGGGCGCGATGAGCCTGTTCAAGCATGTCAGCGAGCTTTTCACGTGCAGCCTGCCGGTTCGCTTTCTGAGTGCGGTGCGCGCGCGCTGTGATCAGCAAGTCACCATTGGCAGTCAGTTTGCTCCCCGCCAGTATTCTAAGTCTGGCGAACACCGATGGAGGCAGGCGCAGCTGGTAAATATTAACCCGCAGCTGGACTTCTGTAGCGACTTTGTTCGCATTCTGCCCGCCGGGGCCAGAGCCAGCGAGAAAGCTCTCCTCGGCAATGGCATTCGCACGGTCGAGGAGTGTCTTATCCATCGTCGTCCGCACGCTTGCGTTCAGGCGGCTCAGGAGGTTCTGGAGCAGATAGTCCCGTGCGCGCAAAGTCTTCCGGGAATGGGGCAAAGGCGCTGACAGCATCTTTGCCAGGCCGCGTCATATGGATCGCTTCTGCATGGAGCATGGTGCGCGGCGCGCCTTTGTTCTGGCCACGCACAGGCCCATAGACCGGATCGCCAAGCAGAGGGGCGCCAAGGCCTTGCAAGGCGTGGACCCGCAGCTGATGCGTGCGTCCGGTTTCCGGGCGGAAGCGGATGAGTGAGCGTTTGCGATCACCTTCGCCAATGGTTTCCAGCAACTCCCAATGAGAGACCGCAGGCTTGCCTTTTTTTGCAGCGATCATACGCCAGCCTTTCTCTGCAGAGCTGATCTTCGAAAGATTGAGCGCAATCGTGCCAGACTGTTCGGTTGGCTCGAAATCGATGACCGCGAGATAGGTTTTGCCAACCAACCGGTCTTCGAAGGCCTTGTTGAACCGCTTGAGTGCTTTCGGGTTACGGGCAAGGATCAGGCAGCCGCTGGTATCAGTATCAAGCCGATGGACAGCAACCGGTGGACGCTGAAAACCAAGCTTCAACTCTTCGATATGATCCCATAGCGCAGGACCGCCACGCTTGGGGCGATCAACCGGCAAACCGGCCGGTTTGTTGATGACGAGCGCTTCGCCGTCCTCATAGAGAATTGGAATGTTCATTGTGCTTCAGCCTCGGGTGGCAGGTTCAACGTCAAATCAGTTTCGCCGGGAACAGCCCGCGCACCGCATTGCAAAGCCAAAAGCCATCAGCGATGTCATCCAAAGCGACATTGGCTTCATGGACAGCATTTTGCTCAATCAAGCTCGACCGCATCACACCGGGCAATAAACCCAGATGCGCGAAAGGCGTAAGCTGCATCACCCCTTTGCCGGGGTTGAAGTCTGCGACGATGTTCGTGAATGTTCCTTCAGTGACAAGGCCATCGTCGCGCACAAAGATCGCTTCATCGGCGCCTTGTGCATGTGCAGCTGCCAGAGCTTCTTCATAGAATGCCCGATCGGTTGTT
>WTKI01000345.1:0-2518 GCA_011524425.1 Altererythrobacter sp.
TGGACACGCTTTCATCCAAAGTTGTCCTAGTACTTTATGTCCGCTTTCCACCCCATTAGCGGACGCAATCATCCAAGGTTGATTACGCCAGCAGCAGACCTTGTGCTTTTAGTACTCAGGCCCAAGCTCCGGATCGAGATCGCGTGGTCTTGCAAAATGCACCAGCTTACCTGAGCCTTCTTTAAGCGCGTCCCAGCTTTCAATATCGCATTCCAGAACGGCAAAGGCAGCCGTTGGAAATTTGCGCGAAGCTGCGTCAAAAAGGTCGTTTTCGTTGCTGGGCGAAACCAGTTCGAACAGCACTTCCTGCAAGCCGGGATTGTGGCCAACGACCAGCACTGTGTCCGCATCGCCCGCTTGGGTAGCAACGGTTTCGAAGATCGTGTCTGAACTGGCAAGATAGAGCCGCGCGTCGAAAGTGACATCGGTATCGGGCATCGCTTCATCCAAAGTGCGCTTCACACGCTCTGCCGGGCTGGCAATCACTTTGTCCCAGACAATGCCATGCATGCGCATATGCTCGCCGATGAGACCGGCACCCTTGCGTCCGCGATCATTAAGCCCGCGATCAAAATCGCGTTTGGCCATGTCGTCCCAATCAGACTTCGCATGCCGCAAAAGGGCCAGAATTTTCACGCGTGCAATCTCTCTACTCGACCGAACCGCCACCAACTGGTTCGTTGGCAGGACTAGCAGAGTTACTCGCCCCTGCAACTCCCTGTTCGACCCTTAGTAGAGCTTCATCCAATGTCAGCCGTGTGACAGGCGTCCCGGGCGGGAATGCGCTGAGCAGACGGCTGGGAAATGCTGATGAGAGAACCACGAAATGTCCGGCATCATCCTTGCTGCGGATCAACCGGCCGAAGGCTTGCGCGAGGCGAGCGCGAATGATGCGGTCGTCATGAGCCGAGCCGCCATTGGCTGCACGGCGCGCCTTGTGGAGTATGTCTGGACGCGGCCAGGGGACTTGCTCCATTACCACGCAGCGCAAGCTTTCACCCGGAACGTCTACCCCGTCACGCAGAGCATCGGTACCCAGTAGCGAGGCACGCGGATCATCGCGGAAGATATCGACGAGAGTGCCGGTGTCGATCGGATCAACGTGCTGCGCATAAAGCGGCAGGCCAGCGCGTGCCAGCCGGTCAGCAATGCGGCCATGCACCGCGCGCATCCGGCGGATCGCAGTGAACAGGCCAAGGACGCCGCCTTCGGCAGCTTCGATGAGGCGCGCATAGGCTCCGGCAAGGGCTGGAAGATCGCCCTTCTTGATATCGGTGACGATCAGGACTTCGGCTCTGCTCGCATAATCAAACGGACTGTCGGCAGCTGACAGAAGCGGTTGAGAGTCCAAATGCTGCGCCCCTGAACGCGCGATGGCGGCCTCCCACGGATCGCTGTCAGGCGAACGGTCGGTGAGGGTGGCGCTAGTCAGCATGACGCCGTGGGCAGGCTCAAGCACCACTTTGGCAAATGGCTTCATCGGGTCGAGCCAACGCCGGTGTATGCCAATGTCGAACTCGCGTGCGTCATTGCGCTCAACGCACAACCAATCGACGAATTCAGGATCGGTTGGCCCGCCCAATCGCTCCAGCAGCGACTCCCATGCGGTGAGCAGATCGATCCGCCAGCTGAGCGAGTGGCGCGCACCTTCGATCCGCGCACGTCCTTGCCCGTCGAGCCAGTCAGGCGCTTCGGCCAGCACCGCTTCTAGCCGGGTTGCCAGCTTGATAAGCGGAGCGCGAATGGCCGAGAGCGCGGCTTGCGCATCGCCCGCCGCTTCGATCAGTTCGCCGGGCAGGCCGGACGCTTCAGTCTCAATCCCGTAACCAGCTTCCTGCCCGCCGCTTTCATCGCGCGCATAGGTGGTGGAGCGAACTTGCGCGAGCAACGCTTCGAGAGGGCCGGAAGGCTCGTTTTCGTTAAGGCGTTGTAGCCAACCGTCAGATGGCAGAGCATGCGCTGCTTCCACTGCATCCTCGACCGCTTCGCCGCCAGCCTCATCATAGCTGGAAACATCTGCCAGCCTTGCAAGCAATCCGCGTCGGCGCCCGCGATTGCCGCGTTCTGGCCCGATGATCCAGCGGCGTAGCTCGATCGCCTCTTGCCCTGAAAGCACAGCGGCGAAGGTCGAATCCGCAGCCTCAAACACGTGGTGGCCTTCGTCAAAAATAACACGGGTGGGGCGCTGAGCATGATCGCGCCCTCTTGCCGCGTTGACCATAACGAGCGCATGGTTTGCGATGACGAGATCGGCCTGAGCGCTGGCTCTGGCGGCGCGCTCTATGAAGCACTTGCGATAGTGCGGGCAGCCAGCATAGACGCATTCGCCGCGCTGGTCCGTCAGTGCAGTAATCCCCCGCTTGCGGAACAGCGTGCCGAGCCAGCCGGGCAAGTCTCCGCCGATCATATCGCCGTCTTGCGAGTAGGCGGCCCAACGCGCGACCAACTGCGCGAGAATTGCAGGGCGTCCGGCAAAGCCGCCTTGCAGCGCGTCTTCCAGATTGAGCAGGCACAAATA
>WTKI01000345.1:2618-5350 GCA_011524425.1 Altererythrobacter sp.
GGCGTCCGGCAAAGCCGCCTTGCAGCGCGTCTTCCAGATTGAGCAGGCACAAATAGTTCTCGCGGCCCTTGCGCACCACGACCGGACGCGAGCCATCTGCACGCTGCTCTTGCCAAGCGCGCCGGCTCTCCTGCCGCAATTGACGCTGCAAGTTCTTAGTGAAAGTCGAAACCCACACGGTCCCTTGCGACGCTTCTGACCACAACGAGGCTGGCGCAAGATAACCCAGCGTCTTACCGATCCCGGTGCCAGCCTGAGCGAGCAAAAGGTGCGGCATGTCGCGCTTATCCCGAGGGGCGAACATGTGGGCTGCATCCTTGGCATAAGCGCGTTGGCCGTCACGCTTTTCCGCGCCAGCCCCGGTGAGTTCATCAAGCTGCATCTCCACTGCGTCTGGGGGAAGCTCAACCTGCCGGGGCGCTGCGCGTTCGGGCGTCTCTTCCCATTCAGGCAGTTTGGAGAACAGCCACTTCTCAGCCTTTTGCGGCTTCGCGATATGGGGGCTGATGACGTTCGCCCAAGGCCAGCGCATCCGCACCAGCGTTTGCAAAGCGGACCAGGCCCCTTCGCGTTCAGGCCATTCCCCGCTTTCGCAAACTTCAATAAGCGCACCGGTGGCCAATTGCAGAAATTCCGGCACAGCTTCGTCATTGGCAGGCTCTTCAAGCCCTAAGGCCTCTGCCAGACCGCGCGGCGTAGGTACGCAAAAGCGAGCTGGATGCACAAATGCAAACAGTTCCAGCAGGTCCAAGCCGGACAAGTCAGGATAACCCAGCCTTGACGCGACCAAGGGCGCATTGAGCAGCAATACAGGCGTGTCCGCTGCCGCCATAATCGCATCACCTTTTGAGACCGCGCCTGTGATTCCTGCAGGCGGTCTTAACCAGGTTCCGGAATGGCTGGCATGAAGCGCGGGAAGGGGGAGCGGGGAGGGCACAGCCAATGCGATAGAACGCACAGCGAACGCGTGACAAGTCAGACCGATGCCCTGCGCGAGGAATTTCCACGATGCCGCGGTTCTCGCTTGCCTTGACCGCGCGCATGCGCAAGAGGCTTGGCGCATGAGCATGAACGAATTGATGGACGCAGCACGGGTGAACAAGGCGTGGCCTTTTCAAGAGGCTCAGCGCTTGCTCAAACGCTATCCGGACGGCGCGAAGAAAGCCAAAGATGGCAGCATTTCGCCGATCCTGTTCGAGACCGGATACGGCCCCTCGGGTCTGCCGCATATCGGCACCTTTCAGGAAGTGCTGCGGACGACTTTGGTCCGGCGTGCTTTTGAAGCGATCATTGGCGCAAAGCCGGAGGACGGCAAAACCCGGCTGGTGGCATTCAGCGATGACATGGACGGCCTTCGCAAAGTACCGGAAAACATTCCGAACGCTGAAGTACTCCATGCCAATCTTAACAAGCCGCTTAGCCGCATTCCAAGCCCGTTCAATGACGACCATCCCAGTTTCGCGGCGCATAACAATGCGATGCTACGCGAATTTCTCGACCGCTTTGGCTTCGATTACGAATTCGTCGCGTCCAGCGACAAGTACAATTCAGGCGAATTTGACGAGGCGCTGAAGCAGGTTCTGCGAAAGAACCAGGACATCTTGGACATCATGCTGCCGACGCTGCGCGAAGAGCGTCGTCAGACGTATTCGCCAGTCCTGCCGATCTCACCCACAACAGGTGCAGTCTTGCAAGTTCCGGTTGAAGTGGTCGATGCGGACAGCGGTATGATCCGCTTCACTGATGAAGACGGCAGCGTAACCGAGCAGTCGGCGCTCGGCGGGCAGTCCAAGCTGCAATGGAAGGTCGATTGGGCGATGCGCTGGTATGCGCTGGGCGTCGACTATGAGATGAGCGGCAAGGACCTGACCGACAGCGTAACGCAGTCCTCGAAGATCGTGCGTGCGCTTGGCTCTCCGCCGCCCACAACGTTTATTTACGAGCTGTTTCTGGATGCCAATGGCGAGAAGATTTCCAAGTCGAAAGGCAATGGCTTCACCATCGATGAATGGCTGACTTACGGCACAGAAGAAAGCCTTGGCCTGTATATCTTCCGCGAGCCAAAGAGCGCGAAGCAATTGCACGCAGGCATCGTCCCCCGCGCGGTCGATGAATACTGGCAATTCCGCGAGCGGCTGGCGGATCAACCACTCGACAAGCAGTTGGGCAATCCTGCGTGGCATTTGCTGCGGGTGAATGGCGGGTTCGAAGGGGCAGAGGCGCCTGGGGCAGGCGAGAAACTACCTGTGACCTTTGGCTTGCTCTTGAACCTTGTTGGCGTGCTCGGTGCCGAGGCCGATCGCGATGCCGTGTGGTCCTATCTCGGCAATTATGTGGAAGATGCAGACCCTGCCAAGCATCCCCAGCTGGATGTGCTGGTCAAGGCGTCGCTTGCCTATAATAGAGACTTTGTACCTGCACCCAACAAGCGTGCGCCAACAGCCAAAGAAGCTGCGGCTTTGCAGGCGTTGGACGATGTGCTCGAGAAGATTGATCCAGCAACCTCCGCCGAAGATATTCAGACTGAAGTTTATGAAATCGGCAAGCGAGAGGAGTACGAATTCGGTTCGCTGCGTGACTGGTTTCAAGCGCTCTACCAGACCTTGCTCGGTTCCGATCAAGGCCCCCGGATGGGCAGTTTTATCGCGCTCTACGGGATTGAGAACAGTCGCAAGCTGATTGCTGAGGCACTCGCCAAAGCGTGATTGCAAGGCTTAGCGACTGTCTCTTAT
>WTKI01000166.1 GCA_011524425.1 Altererythrobacter sp.
ACGTCGTGAACCCGGCTGCAAAGACAGACAAGTCAAGCCCCATCTATGGCATGCCAGTGTTTGACGTCGACAAAGCCAAGCAGGTCTTCTTCATTAAGCGTTCGATGGGCGGCGTGGGCTATGCCGGCGTCGATAATGACGTGTTCTACATGGACCAGACCATGATGCTGCTATCCGATGCGAAGAAGATGGTCGAGGAAATCAACAAGGCACTCGACTAGCTACGAAAGGGCGTGTCTGCCGTGAAAAAGCTTATCATCATCCTGCTCGTCATCGCTCTTGGCGTTGGCGCGTGGATTTGGTTCGGCGGGCTCGACAAAGTCACAGAAGCGCGGGTGAAAACGGTGCTGCTCGACAATGGCGTGCCGGAAACCATGGCTGATTGCATGGCGCCGCGTATGGTCGAGCGACTTTCGATCAACCAATTGCGCAAGCTTGAACGGGCCGCCCCACAGGACGGCGAAAGCGCCGTGCCGTTGTCGACACAGGACGCGCTGGCCCGCATCCGGCGGATCGACGATAATGAAGCCGTTGAAGTCACTGTGACTGCGGCTGGCGTATGTGTGGTGGAAACTGCTTTGGAGGCGCTTTAGGCCATGCGGCGCTTGCTCAAGATCCTTGGCGTGATCGCTGCTATACTGGTCATCGCATTCCTCATATTCCGCACACCTGACACAGACCCGGCTGAAATGCGTGCCAAATATGGCGGCGAGCCTTCGCAATATGTCGAATTGGAACCGGGGCTTACCGTGCATCTGCGCGATGAAGGCCCGCGCGATGCGCCGGCAATTGTACTGGTCCACGGGTCAGGCGCAGACTTGCATACTTGGCAGCCGTGGGTGGAGGATTTGCGCGAAGATTATCGCGTCATCCGGTTTGACCAGATTGGGCATGGTCTGACGGGGCCTGCTCCGGACGGCCAGTACGAGAATTCCAGCTTTGCAGCAGACCTCGGGCTTGTCGTGGACAGTCTGGGGCTGGAGCAATTCGTGCTTGTCGGCAGCTCTATGGGCGGCCGGGTCGCGGTGAGCTATGCTTTGGAGAACCAGGAACGGTTGACCGGCCTGGTTCTTATTGGTGCAAGCGGGGCACCTGTTACTGAGACCGGAAGCGGGAACCTTGCCTATTCGATTGTTGCGACGCCCGGCATTCGCAATCTTGTGAAATACATCACTCCGCGCAGCGTCATCGAAAAGAGCATGCAGCAAAGCGTGAGCAATCAGGATCTGGTGACGCCTAAACAGGTGGACCGGTATTGGGAATTGCTGCGCTATCCGGGTAACCGGGCGGCCGCACTGGAACGCTTGAGTATACCGCGAAACCAATACAGCGCTGAACAGATGTCTGGTCTTGATGTGCCATCCTTGCTGATGTGGGGCGAAGAAGATGCCTTGGTCCCTGTCTCGGTTGGCAATTGGTATGCTGAGCATTTGCCAGACGCGCAGTTGGTCCTTTACCCCGCGATTGGACATTTGCCGCACGAAGAAACAGCGCAGGCAAGCCTGGCTGACTTTCGCAAGTGGCTGGTATCAGGCCCGTTAACCACCGAAACCGGCGAGTAGGCTGGGTTCGCAACACACTATAGACGGGCCGCACCTGACACGGCTAAGCAGATACTAACCACAAATAGACAACAGGATTCTTCGTTGCGCAAACTCGGCCTTATTGGCGGGATGAGCTGGGTCTCGACTGGCATGTACTACGACCGGATCAACCGGAGCGTGCAAAAGCTTGCGCCTAAAGCAATGGCCAGTGCACCGCTTCTGATCGAGAGCCTGGATTTTAGCCAGCTTTACGGGCTGCGCGAGCAAGGCGACTGGAAGCGCGCAGAAGATGTGTTGTCTGAAAGCGCAAAACGATTGGAAGGTGCGGGGGCGGAGGGTTTGGTCATCTGCGCCAACTCCATGCACAAGGTCTATGACCATGTGGCAGGGCAAGTCGATGTGCCGATCCTGCATATTGCAGAGCATGTCGGCAATGCGATGAAGGAAGCGAACTGCACAAGTGCGGCATTGATCGGCACGCGCAACGTCATGACGGAAAGCTTTTACCGCAAGCACCTGGTAGCAAGCGGGGTCGATCTGCTTCCACCTGATATGGTCAATGTCGAAATCCTCGACAAAATCATCTATGAAGAATTGATGGTTGGTAAAGTGTCTCGCGATGCAGAGCGCGCGTTGAAGACTATCATCACGAAAAAAGCGCAGGAAGGGGCAGGCGCTATTGTGCTCGCTTCAACGGAACTTGAACTGGTCGTGGACGTGGATGCAAACGTTCTGCCGGTGTTCGATTCCACGCGGATCCATTGCCAGGCGGCATCCGACTGGATTTTGTCGGAAGACTAAGCTTCTGAGACGGATTTCTCTCGGAAATGGAAGGCTTTCCCATTTCTGAGTTGATGAACATGGCTCCCAAGTAGTTATGAATCCTGCAGTTTAGATAGTTTTTGTCGGAAATATACAATTTTTGGTTTCAATCAGAATCGTTTCTGGTATTAGGCCCTCAAGCGCCCAGACGTGGCATCACGTCTTACCGCTGCACCGTGCCTTCGGGTCGTCATTCGAACGCCAGTGCTGGCCGCCTGAATCGAAAGCGATCGGGCGGCCGTTCTCTTACAGGCACTGTGATTTTCCGCAGGTTTGCGGCTATGTTCAGCGATTGTTCCCGTTGCTCCAGAGAGGTGGCTCACCTAATCGCATCTCGTGATGAAGCTTGCGCCTTATGCCGCCGATCCCGAAAAAACCCGTGGCCGCGAATTTTCGGCTAGGAGGGGGCCTTCAAGAGGACCGCGCAGCGAATTTCAACGTGATCGCGACCGCATCATCCATTCGATGAGCTTTCGCCGGCTGCGGTCAAAGACGCAGGTGTTCATTGCACCAGAAGGCGATCATTACCGCACGCGCCTAACCCATAGCCTGGAAGTGGCGCAGATCGGACGCGTGATTGCGCGTGCGCTCGGGCTCAACGAAGATCTGACAGAGGCGCTATGCCTCGCACATGATCTGGGCCACCCCCCTTTCGGTCATGCCGGTGAAGACGCTTTGACCGAAGCAATGGAACCCTATGGTGGCTTTGATCACAATGCTCATGCGCTGCGAACAGTTATGCGACTGGAAAGTCCATACCCCGATCACGAAGGGCTCAACCTGACATGGGATCTGTTAGAGGGGCTAGCTAAGCATAATGGGCCGGTTGCTGATCCCAATTGGGCGTTGGCAGAATTGGACAGTGAATACCCTCTGGAGTTGTCAAAATGGCCTTCACTGGAAGCGCAGGTTGCCGCCGTTGCCGATGACATCGCCTATGACAATCATGACATTGATGATGGCCTTCGCGCAGGCTTTCTGGGTCTGGATGACCTGCTTTCACTGGATTTCCTCGCAGACCAGTGGCGAGCGGTCGAAAAACGCTTTCCTCATGTGCCTCGAGAACGCCAGTTGCGCGAACTTATTCGTGAGCAAATCGGGTTGATGGTCAATGATGTCATCACGCACACGATGGCGAACACAAAGGGGATCGAAAGCGTGAACGACGTGAGGGGTGCAGACCGGCAATTGGCGGGCTTCTCGCCTGAGATGGCCGCTAACGAGCGCGGCTTGAAGGCCTTCATGTATGAACGCCTGTATTACCATGACGAGCAGGTCGCGGCCGCAGCCAATGCACGCGAGACAGTTGCAAGTCTTTTTTCCGCATACGCCAAGGACGAAAGGTTCATGCCGCAAGACTGGCAAGCGCAATTGCCTGAGGATCAGCCTGCGCGCGCGCGCAAAATTGCTGATTTCATTGCTGGCATGAGCGATCGTTTTGCAATGGAAGCCTACAGTGCAATCCATGGTGAGCAACCGCAAGGACTGACGAATGTCTGATCCTGTACGCGTAGCTGTAATCGGTTCTACTGGCCTTGTTGGCCGGCGCATTCTCGAGGAAGTGCGCTACCGGCCAGACGTTCGCGTTATCGCTATTGCACGTCGCGAGTTTGAGCTGCCGCACGATGCACGCATGGAATGTTTTGTCGCTGATCCTGAAGCCTGGGGCGAGGTTCTCGCCGGGTTGCAGCCGGATTGCCTCATTAGTGCTTTAGGAACGACCTGGAAACGTGCAGGGCGCGATGAAGACACGTTCCGTGATGTAGACCAACATCTCGTCATCAATACAGCGAAGGCCGCGCGCGAGGCCGGTGTTGAGCGGATGGTCACAGTCAGCTCTGTTGGCGCCAACCCCAGCACGAAGAATTTTTACTTGCGTGTCAAAGGCGAAGTGGAACGCGAGCTTACGCAGCTGAAGTTCCGGCGGCTGGATATATTGCAGCCGGGCTTGCTTAAAGGCAGGCGCGTCGATGATCTGCGGTTCGGTGAAGGTCTGGCAAAGATCGCAAGTCCTGTCATCGATCCATTCCTTGGCGGGGGAATGCGTAAATATCGTTCGATCGCAGGAAAGACAGTCGCAAATGCTGCACTTGGTCTTGCAACCCGCAAAGCTGCTGGACGCTTTACCCATGATCATGATGCGATCCTTCGCGCCGCGCGCGATTGGATGAAGCGCGGCGAGACCGTCTAGCGCTAAGCTGCTTCCCTCGCTATTGCCGGCAACAACGAGGGGGAGGGGTTCGCTTTGATCGCGCGCGCGACCAATCTGTTTGCATTTTGGACTGTGCTGGGAACCGCTTGGGCGTGGGTTATTCCAGACCATTTCCTATGGGTTGTAAATGGCACATTCCAGCCCTTTGGACAGTCTTTGGTAAGCGTGCTGCTCGGCATCATCATGCTTGGTATGGGGCTGACACTGACTCCGCAGGATTTCCGGCGGGTTCTCACTATGCCGCGCGCCGTGGCCACAGGCGTCGCGTTACAGTTTACCATCATGCCACTTGCCGGGATTGGCTTTGCAGTATTGTTCGGGCTTGAAGCAGGGTTGGCTGTGGGCCTCATTCTTGTTTCCTGCTGTCCCGGAGGCACAGCGTCCAACGTGGTCGCTTATCTCGCTCGCGCCAATCTCGCTCTCTCCGTCACGATGACCTTGGCCTCTACGCTTATCGCTGTCGTTATGACACCGCTTCTCACGGGCTGGCTCGCGGATGTGTTTCTGGAGATTGACCGCTGGTCGCTCTTTCGCGGGATGATCACTGTGGTACTTATCCCGGTCATTGCGGGCGTTGCGTTGAACCGTTTGTTCCCACGGGCAACCGCGCGCATTGCGATTGTCTCGCCCTTGGTTTCCGTTATCGGAGTGGTGTTGATTGTGGGCGCGATCATTGCTGCGTCAAAGCCGCTGATTATCGAACATGCCGGCGTTTTGCTGCTGGCTCTGTTTGCTTTGCATGCGACGGGCTTTGCTTTGGGG
>WTKI01000389.1:0-1522 GCA_011524425.1 Altererythrobacter sp.
GAAGCCGACGACGCACAGCCTGCCAGCGAAGCTGACGCAGCGGGTGCACTCGTCAAATACATCGCCGCCAACCGGGTCGAATACGATATCGCACAGTTTGCCGTCGGTGATTTCAGTGACTACCTCGCGAAAACGTCCATCAGAGACGATCACAGCGTCAGGAGTATAGAGCTTTGCGATCCTGTTGGTCTTTCCCTCAATACCAGTGGCTGCGATCACTTTCGCGCCCATTGCCTTAGCCAGATCGATCGCTGCCAGCCCAACGCCGCCGCTTGCTCCTGTCACTAGCGCCCAATTGCCCGGTTTGAGGCCGCACAGCTCGACAAGGCCAGTATAGGCCGTCTGATAGGCCGCACCCATCGCAGCGCCCTCAGCAAAGCTCAGACCGGAGGGAAGGGGGGTGAGGCTCTGTTCAGGAATGCAGGCTAACTCTGCAAAGCCGCCTGTTTTATTGCCACCCAGAACTTTGTCGCCCGGCTTGAAGGGGCTGCCTTCGTCCGTCTCTAGGACAATGCCGGCCATCTCCATGCCTGCGATAAAAGGCACATTCGGTTTGAATTGGTATTGCCCCTGCGTCATCAAAAGATCAGGGTAGTTGAGCGAAGCGGCCTTCACTTCGACCAGCACTTCACCTTGTTTGCGCGTAGGCAAGGTATGATCGCCAAGTTCGAGCCCTGACAGATCGTCACTCAGACGATTGACGCGCAGAGCTTTCATCAGGCTTTAGAAATTGTCCTTAGCAGCTCTAAGCGCTGCAAATGTCTCATGGGGTGCATCACCGCCCCATTTGGCCATCAACGCCGGATCGTCGGCACGCAGGAAGGGATTGGTCGCAAGCTCGCGGGCCAGAACAGTGGGAACCGTCCACTTGCCAGCTGCGCGGCGATTGTCGATGTCTTGTGAGTAGGTCTTCAGCGCGGCATTGTCAGGGTCGGCGTGGAGCGCGAATTTCGCATTAGCCTGGGTGTATTCATGCGCGCAGTATAATGTGGTTTCTGGCGGCAGAGCCTTGATCCGCGAAAGGCTGTCCCAGAATTGCTTAGGCTCGCCTTCGAACATGCGGCCGCAGCCAAGTGCAAACACACTGTCTCCCACAAACGCGATGCCAGCTTCCGCGATATAATACGCGATGTGGCCATTGGTGTGACCTGACACATCAATGACGTCAGCGG
Source organism: Altererythrobacter sp. (assembly GCA_011524425.1). GTDB lineage: Bacteria > Pseudomonadota > Alphaproteobacteria > Sphingomonadales > Sphingomonadaceae > Erythrobacter. Next base: position 1,173 of record WTKI01000389.1, read on the forward strand.
TGAATGCGCCGAGATTTACTGTGTCGCCATGGCTGACTTCACGATCAATTTCTGAAATCTTCTCGACTTCTTGGGGCGCGATCACCTTCGCGCCGGTCGCGGCGGCGATGTCCTTGTTTCCGCCCGCATGGTCCGGATGCCAATGGGTGTTCCAGATCTGCGTTATGGTCCAGCCCTTCTTCTGCGACTCTGCCAGATAGACCTTCGCGTCTGGCGTATCGATAGCTGCGGTCTGGCCGCTTGCCGGATCGTGAAGAAGAAATCCGTAATTGTCGGACAGGCACGGGAATTGATGAACTTCTAACATGGGAGGAATGTAGGCGTGCTTGTGCCAATAGAAAAGGCCCAGC
>WTKI01000389.1:1622-5299 GCA_011524425.1 Altererythrobacter sp.
AACAAGTTAGTCGTCCTTGCCTTTCAGAGCTTCGCCAAGGATATCGCCGAGCGATGCGCCGGAATCGGATGAACCAAACTGTTCAACCGCTTCTTTCTCTTCAGCGATCTGGCGGGCCTTGATGGAGAAGTTCGGCTTCTTGGAGCGGTCAAAGCCGGTCACAAGTGCATCGACCTTCTGGCCGGTTTGGAAGCGATCAGGACGCTGCTCGTCGCGGTCGCGGCCGAGGTCAGAACGCTTGATGAAGCCGGTTGCGCCATCATCGCCAACTTGAACTTCCAGTCCGCCATCACGCACTTCGAGAACGGTGACAGTGACTGTCTGGCCGCGGCGAAGCGCGCTTGCATCAGCGCCATCTGCTGAAGGTGCACCCTTCTCAAGCTGCTTCATACCAAGGCTGATACGTTCTTTCTCAACGTCAACGTCGAGAACAACCGCTTTGACTTCTTCGCCTTTGCGGTGAAGCGCCAATGCGTCTTCGCCAGAGATGCCCCAAGCGATATCCGACATGTGGACCATGCCGTCGACATCGCCAGCGAGACCGATGAACAGGCCGAATTCGGTGGCGTTTTTAACTTCGCCTTCGACTTCTGCGCCAACAGGGAATTTCTCTGCGAATTCTTCCCATGGATTACGCTGAGCCTGCTTGAGGCCGAGCGAGATGCGGCGTTTGTCGGAATCGACTTCCAGAACCATCACATCGACTTCCTGAGAAGTGCTGACGATCTTGCCCGGATGTACATTCTTCTTCGTCCAGCTCATTTCTGAAACGTGGACCAAGCCTTCGATGCCGGCTTCCAGTTCAACAAATGCACCGTACTCTGTGATGTTGGTAACGGTGCCGGAGAGTTTCGCGCCAATCGGATATTTCGCGCCGACGCCATCCCAAGGATCGCTTTCGAGCTGCTTCATACCAAGGCTGATGCGCTGTGTCTCTTCGTTGATACGGACGATCTGAACAGTCACAGTCTGGCCGATCTCGATGACTTCACTCGGGTGATTGACGCGCTTGTAGCTCATGTCAGTCACGTGAAGCAGGCCGTCAATACCGCCAAGGTCAACAAACGCACCGTAATCCGTGATGTTTTTCACAACACCTTCTGTAACCTGACCTTCAGCCAGCTGATCGATCAGCTCGCTGCGCTGTTCTGCGCGGGTTTCTTCGAGCACAGCGCGGCGGGACACAACAATGTTGCCACGGCGCCGATCCATCTTGAGGATCTGGAATGGCTGCGGAACATCCATCAAAGGCGCAACATCGCGAACCGGGCGGATGTCAACCTGGCTTCCGGGAAGGAAGGCTACAGCGCCATCAAGGTCGACTGTGAAGCCGCCTTTGACGCGGCCAAAGATGCGGCCGTCAACGCGCTTACCTTCGCCAAATTCGCTCTCGAGCTTGTCCCAAGCTGCTTCGCGGCGTGCACGATCGCGGCTAAGCATCGCTTCACCGTCAGCGTTTTCAACGCGATCTACGTAGACTTCGACTTCACCGCCGACTTCAAGGCCGTGCTCGTCATCACCACGCATAAATTCTTTGAGGCTGATGCGGCCTTCGCTTTTGAGGCCTACATCAATGACAGCCATGCCGTTTTCGATGGCTGTTACGGTTCCTTTGACGACACGGCCTTCGAAGCCTTCGTCACCTGCACCGCCAAGTTGTTCGTTGAGAAGCGCTTCGAAATCGTCGCGCGTTGGGTTGGCTGAAGTTGCCATAATAAGGACTAGTCCTGTTTCACATTTGCTACCGGCCACCGGTTTTCCGGGGTCTTTCGCCGTCTCCTGTGCACTATTGCGCAGGCTTACGGGGCAAGAGGGCCGTTTCCGCACGGAGCCGAATGCCGCCGAACGGGTCCTAACAATCTAAAGAAAGCCGGAACGGGCGGGCGCCTAAGCGAAAGCGTATCGGAATGCAAGGAAAATGCGGGTTTGCCATGGCTCAAATCCCGGGGAGCTGAATTAGCGGTTGCACCGGTATGGTTAATGGAAATTAAGAATTGGCCTGCGAAGCGTTCAAGATTGAAACTGGGCGGGTTAACGCGAGTGAATGACTTACGCTTGTTTCGTACGCGAAGGCATCAAATACGACTCACATGGAGATATTGATGTCGGCGTCGCAAGTCCTTGATCAACACGAAATCGAACGGCGTGGAAGCCGTCGCTATGCCAAGCGCATGCACGCGCATTTGCGTGAACGCGGTCGATCAGGTCATATTGTTGAAGTCATTGATGTATCTGCTGAAGGCTGCACGGTCGATACCAGCGGAATGGCTGGAAATTTCAACGCTCCGATCTGGCTGCGCATGGGGGATGTCTCTTCTCTTCAAGCTAAGTTGATCTGGTCAAATGGCCAGCGTGGAGGGCTTTTGTTCGAGCAGCCATTGCACGACGCGGTGCTGACGCGGCTGGTTGGTGCAAATGATCACGCTAAGCCTACACGGCGCGTGGAAGAGCCAGCGGCGCCTCCGTCAAGCGATATCGTGGCCAGCACAGCGAAGCAAAGCCGGAGCGAGCAGATCAAACAAGGCTATGTTGATCAGTCGATCTTGTCGCGCAAGAATCCAATTGGACACAAACCGCTTGAGACACTTGTCGAGCGGAAGTTTGAACGCAACACAGATCACCGTTTCGAAGCGCGTTACCCGTCTGAAATCACAAGTGGGCCGACTTATGTTTCAATGAAAGATTCGACTGCCCAAGTAAGAGATATCTCTGCGAGTGGTCTGGGGCTTTCCAGCCCCGCAGATCGGGGTATCGGTGAAGCGGTGGAAGTGACCTTCATGAATTGCGATGCGATCCCTGGCCGAGTGATCTGGCGCAAGGGCAATCGTTTTGGGGTGGAACTGTCTGAGAACGCGATTCAGATCGAAGAGGAAGATCGCTGAGCTTGTACTAACGGTCGAGCTGGCTTTGCACTGCTTCAATCGCAGCCTCAATCGCTTGATCTTTATCAAATGAGGTCGTGTCCATCACCAGCGCGTCTTCTGCGGCGCGCAAAGGGGCATCCTTGCGATTGATATCGCGCGCATCACGGGCGACGATATCCTGTTCGATCGCAACTAGAGTGATCTCCAATTCGCGGTCTTGCATTTCAAGCCATCGCCGCCTTGCGCGTTCTTCCACGCTGGCAGTGATGAAGAGCTTAACATCGGCCTCCGGCACAATAATTGTGCCGATATCGCGCCCATCAAGCACAGCGCCGCCTTCTTGCATCGCAAACTCGCGCTGTCGTTCGTAAAGCGCTGAGCGCACTTCAGGGTGGATCGAAACACGGCTGGCAAGCCCGCCTGTCTCTTCGTTTCGCAAATCAGGGTTGTCAAACAGGCTGTCGGGAAATTGAGTGGCGACAAGGGCATCCTTGGCATTGTCCGGATCACCATCGTTAAGCCACACCTGCTTGCCTACCGCGCGGTAGAGCAATCCGGTGTCGAGATAGGGCAGCTGAAAATGTGCAGCGATCGCCTTTGCGATTGTGCCTTTACCCGAGGCAGTAGGACCGTCGACTGCAATGATCATGCGGTGGCCTTTTCAAGCAGCGGCATGAAATTCGGGAAACTGGTCTGAATGGGCGAGGTATCATCTACCTTGACGCCATTCTTTGAAGCCAGTCCTGCCACCGCCATGCTCATGGCTATGCGGTGATCCAGATGGGTGGTCACAGGCTCACCAGAAGCTGTCTC
>WTKI01000307.1 GCA_011524425.1 Altererythrobacter sp.
GTGGAACAGATGATCCGCGTTGCAGCTGGTGAAAAGCTGGAAATGACGCAGGATGATATCGGGATTGACGGATGGTCGATCGAAAACCGTGTCTATGCCGAAGACCCTTATCGCGGGTTCCTTCCGTCAACCGGGCGCTTGATTGAATACAAGCCGCCGCTGGAAGGCTGGACCGATGATGGCGAGGCGAATGGCCGCCGCGGTGTTGGCGGCGTGCGGGTCGATGATGGTGTTTATGAAGGCGGCGAAGTGTCGATGTTTTACGACCCGATGATCGCAAAGCTGATCACTTGGGGCAAGACGCGCGATGAAGCGGCTGACTTGCAGATCCAAGCGCTTGATGCGTTCCGGATCAAAGGCCTTGGTCACAATGTCGATTTTGTCAGCGCGATTATGCAGCATCCGCGCTTCCGCTCTGGCGAGCTGACCACTGGCTTTATTGCCGAGGAATACCCTGAGGGTTTTGAAGGGGCAGCGGCCTCTGAGGAACTCAAACGCGGCCTTGCAGCCATTGGCGGAGTGATCGCAACGGCTGACGCGGACAGAGCGCGGCGGATTGACCAGCAGCTTGCTGGTGAAATGTATGCGCCGGGCGATTGGGCCATCCGCATTGGTGCAAGCGAGGAGACTGCAACGCATTTTGAAGTGCTGATTGATGAGGAATCGATCCTTGTTGATGGCGAACCGGTCGATTGCAGCTTTGAATACACACCGGGTGAGACCATTGTGGATGTCGAGCTTGCCGGCGAGGCCATGACGATCCAGCTTGAGTCGACGCGCATCGGCTATGTCGTGACTACACGCGGAGCAAGCCATGAGCTGCGCATCTTGCCGCAGCGCATCGCTAAGCTTGCGGGTCACATGATTGAGAAAGAGCCGCCTGATCTTTCCAAACTGTTGATCTGTCCGATGCCGGGTCTACTTGTGAAGCTGCACGTTGCGGAAGGCGAAGAAGTTCAGCCCGGTCAGCCGCTGGCCACGGTCGAAGCGATGAAGATGGAAAACATCCTGCGCGCTGAAAAACAAACAGTGGTGACGAAGGTCAATGCAGCTGAAGGCGATAGCCTAGCAGTGGATGCAGTGATTCTGTAGCTGGAGTAGGTAACTACTCTTCCACCATCGCCACAGCTCTGATCCAGCCTGCGCTTGCCCGTTCGATCTTCACTGGGAAACAGCTGAACATGAAGCCATGGCTGGGCAGCGCAGCAAGGTTCGTGAGCTTTTCGATCTGATAATAGGGGCGGATCCGACCGGCCTTGTGGCCTTCCCAGATGATGGAAGGATCGCGCGTTTCAGCCCATCTCTTGGCCGTATGGCTGAAAGGCGCGTCCCAACTCCACGCATCGGTGCCGACCACTTCCACCCCTCGTTCCGTCAGCCAAAGGGTCGCTTCAGCACCTAACCCAACGCCTTGGTCGGTGAAGTTCTCAGTACCGTAAATCGCGCCTGACTGGATGAGGACGATGTCGAGCGGCTGAAGCTCGTATCCGATTTCGCAAAACGTCGCTTCAAGCTCAGCGGCGGTGACGACATGCCCATGCGGAAAATGCGAAAAGTCGAGCTTCACCCCCGGTCGGAAGAACCTGTCGAGTGGAGCCTCGTCAATACTCGGAGCGGGATTTGCGCCGTCATCTGTTGTTGAATGGTAATGCCACGGCGCATCCATATGCGTACCATTGTGTGTCGACACTTCGAGCATCTCTACCGCCCAACCTTCGCCATCGGGTAAGTCCGATTTCTCAAGTCCGGGAAAAAACATCGCGATTTGTTGCCAAGTGTCTTCATGCGTCATGTACGTGACCTTGGGACGCATGACATCCGGGTCAGAGATCACATCATTGGTAATCGGGATTGAAAGGTCAATGAAGCGGGGCATGGTCAAGCCTTGAGCTGCTCATCCAGAAATGCGGCAATGTCGGACAGCTCGACATCCTTTGCAAAATACGCTTCGCCGATCCCCTTAAGCAAGATGAAAGGCAGAGTGCCTGCGTCCATCTTCTTGTCGTGCAGCATATGATCGGCGAGCTTTTGCCCGTCACACTTCAGGCCCAGTTCGGACAATTCCGAAGGCAAGCCCGCATTAGCAACAGCGCGTGCGACGCGTTCCGCATCTTCATTGGAAATCTCGCCGCGCCGCGCCGAGTAACGCGCGGCCAGAACCATACCCATAGCCACAGCTTCGCCATGCAGCAGCGTATCGGAAAAACCTGTCTCTGCTTCTAGTGCGTGTCCGAAAGTGTGGCCCAGATTGAGCAGCGCGCGCACCCCGGTGGTCTCGCGCTCGTCCTCTGCCACAATGCGCGCTTTGGCTGCAACGCTGCTGGCGACGGCCATTTCCAGCGGCTCTGCATCGCGCGCCAGCACCCGCGGCCCCATGCTTTCCAGCCAGCTAAAGAATTCCGCGTCCCCCAGGATCCCGTATTTGAGCACTTCGGCATAGCCCGCGCGCATCTCGCGAGGCGGCAGGGTTTCAAGGACAGATAGATCAGCCAGCACCAGTGATGGCTGATGGAAGGCTCCGATCAGGTTCTTTCCAGCGCCTGTGTTGATTGCAGTCTTGCCGCCAACGCTGGAATCCACTTGTGCCAACAGCGTTGTTGGGATCTGCACAAAGCCGCAGCCGCGTTTGAGGACCGCGCAGGCAAATCCGGTCAAGTCGCCGACTACGCCGCCGCCAAGCGCTACCACATGGTCGCCGCGCTCAACCCCTTCTGCCAGCAGCCAGTCAGTGAGAGCCTCCAGACCCTGCCAGCTTTTTGCACCTTCTCCCGGATCAACCACATGCCATGCCGCTTCATGGCCGCTATCCTCCAGAGCATCTTCCAGCGCCCGTCGCCAGAAAGTTGCGACATTGGTATCAGTGACGACCGGCACGCGCTTTTTGCGCAGGAACTGCCCGGCTTCTTCGCCGATGCGGTCAATCAACCCGCGCGCAATGCGCACTTCGTATTCGCGTCCAGCAAGTGCAACCGGGATCACAGCCATGCGTCGAGTTCCTTCAGAATTGCGTCCACTGTGCGCATATGCGGTCCATCGCCAGACACAACCCTGATTTGCGCCTGTGAGTAGAAAGGTTTGCGATCTTCCATCAGGCGACCCAATATCTCGGCCGGATCGCCATTGCGGAGCAAGGGGCGTGTATCGCGCCGCCCTGTTCGTTCGACTAAGGTTTCCAGTTCAGCGTCGATCCATACAGCGACAGCGCGATCCAGGATGAGCGAGCGTGTCTCAGGATCGACAAAAGCCCCGCCGCCTGTTGCTATCACCCCGGTTCCATCCTCGACCAGCCGCGCGATGACACGGCGTTCGCCGTCACGGAAATAGGCCTCGCCAAATTCTTCGAAAATTTCGCTGACACTGCGTTGAGCGGCTTCCTCGATCTCTTCATCTGCGTCCGCAAAGTCACGCAGCAATGCGCTCGCCAGGCGCTTGCCGACAGTGGATTTGCCAACACCCATCAGGCCGACCAGCACCAGCGGACGGCCCAATCGCTTTGCAATGTCAGCGATTTGCGATGAATTGAGGGTAGGCTCTTCAGAGGTCATTGCTGTTCTGCCTAGAGATGGGGTAGGGCTGACGCAATATGGCGCGTAAGCAAAACCGTATCCTGCCGATGGAGAATTCTGGCGCTAGTGGGGGGCTGTCACGGCGTCGCATTCTTATGTGGTCTTTGATGGGTTTGATGGTTGTGTTGATCGTCGCCTATATTGATGGTGGTGAAGAACCATTATACCCGATGAGCGAAACTGTAGCATTGCCGGAGAGCGCGGGATGAGCCGAATTTCGGCGAAATGGATTGGTGTAGCTGCATCCGCGGCCCTCGTCGCGACAGGTGCAGGTATTGCGTTGGCACAAGACGCGCCAGAATCGCTTTTGCCGCCAGGTTTTGATGATCCGGCACCGCCGCCTCCTCAGCCAACTCCTTCGCCACGTCCTGATCCTGGCGTAACCGCGCCGCCGCTTCAGCCGGGCCAGCCCGCGTTAGAGCCGGGAGTGCCGGGACCCGTGGTGCAACCAATTCCCGGCGCAGGCGCGATACCGCAATTGTCCGATATCGATCTTTCCAATCTTCCTACGATTGAAGAGCTGGAAGCCATGTCCACCGACGAGCTTGACCAGCTTTTAGGCCTTACACCCAATTTCGATATCCCTCAGGCCGCGCGCCGCGCCATGACGCAAGTCGGGGTTATTGACGAGACTGAAGGTGGGCTGCCGCGCGCAAGCCTGGCTCGCCAACCTGCAAGTCTTGTTCGTGCAATCCTGCAAGGTAGTGACGGACCGCTTGTCTCGCGTTGGGGGCACATACTCATGCGCCGTGCTCTGGCAAGCAGGCTCGCAGCGCCGAGTGGCATGAGCCCGGTTGAATTTGCAGCTCTCAGAGCGCGCAGCCTTAATGCCATGGGCGAACATGCAGCAGCACGTGCTCTGGTGCAGGACGTGGATACCGGAAACTGGGATCGGGGACTGACCGATGAAGCCATCTCTGCATATGTCGCAACGAGCGATGTTGTTGGTGCTTGCCCTGCGGTACGATTGCAAGGCTCGCGAGAGGGGGACACACGCTGGGCGTTGCTACAGGCGATCTGCAATGCCTATGCCGGTGAAGGAACGCGCGCCGGAGCAGAATTGGATCGCGCCTTGCGCGGCCAGCCTGAAGATGAACGCATAGATGTCTTGCTGGCGCAACGCTATGCTGGCGCAGCCGGAAACGGACGACGCGCGGTTGATATTGAATGGGACGATGTCGTCGCGCTTAACCCGTGGCGCTTTGCTTTAGCGAACGCAGTTGGCGAGCAAATCCCTGAAGGATTGCGGGAAAACGCCGGTCCTTACTATCAAAGAGTATGGGCCACTGCTTCAATGCTTCCGCTGGATTTACGGGCGCTAGGCGCGGACAGGGCCGGGCGTGAAGGGCTACTTTCGTCCAGCGCGATGGTGGACCTATACAGCCAGATATATGCCGATGACCGGATAGAAGGTGAGGCAGCACAGCGCGCTGTTGCCTTGCGCAACGCCTACGTCGCTTCTGCCGCCGGAGATCGCTTGGCTGCAATGCAGGAAATCTGGGGCGGGGCTGAAGCGACCGATTATGGACGCTATGTTCTCACTGCCTTTGCTGCCGCCCGTTTTGCTCCGTCAGAAAATTATGCTGATGCGGCCAATGCCCTCATCGCATCTATGCTCACAGCAGGACTAGACCGCGATGCAATGGCATGGGCAAGTCTGGTGAGCGCAGATAGTGACGCGGGCGCGATGCTGACTTTGGCACGACCGGGGCGCGTTGTAATGC